>JAIDYR010000053.1 GCA_029057985.1 Muribaculaceae bacterium
CCCGGTGCTTAAACGGCCCCGCCCTGGGGCAAAAATATCCTTGACTTTAAAATAAACCCCCGCTCCCGCCCCCCCCCGGGGGCCCCCCCCCGCGGGCCTATCGCATAGCCCCGCTACGCGGTGCTAACTACGGCAACATCGATATTATAACCGGGTGCGAAGCGTCGATAACCCCTTCGTTAACATTGTTAACGAAGTTAATGACCGAGTGCGAAGCGTTAGAGGGTCTATATCAGCACGGGGCCATTCTTACATAGACGATTGTCGAAGAATAGAGAAAAATATACCGGCACATAGCGTATTTTACCCTTAATCTCAACTTCATTATTATTGGATAATACATATCCGAACCTTATCTTATATTCTTCAGTATCGACAAATCGGCTAATTGCAACATGACGCTTATAATCCTTTCCGGACTTTACTTCTATTGGCACTACCGAAAGATTTTCAAAATCATCATATAGAAAGTCTACCTCTCCGCGACTACGATTGTCGTAATAATACAAAATATTATCGTTGGCCGCTAACTGGCATGCAACCGCACACTCATACACCGAACCGAGATTGATACCTGACTCGGAATTTAAAACCGGAATCGGATTATTCCGATATAAAGCAGAGGTAAGAAGTCCGGGGTCGTTATAATATAGCTTGATAAGATTCTTCCGGCTCGTTTCGCTTAGTGGAAATTTAGGATTGGAGATGGCATTAACCCCCAAAGCAATCCCCGAACTGAGAAGATACTCCATTTCCTCCTCATATTCTGATGCCCGACCACTTTTTTTATCATCTATATCTTTGTATATCACTCGTTTCTTCTTGTTTTCCATATTGGACTGAATCATAGAATAGATTCTTCTTATTTTCAAAGAATGTTCTACATCGTATTTGGCTGCATCTATTTGATATAAATCTGAAATTGTCTGTTGGATAGATCTGACCTGGTTCAAATCTCGAGTTTCTATAAACTTATTGACTGCCTCTGGAAGACCTCCTACCAAGAGATAGCGTTTATAAAGACTCATGATTCGATTATGAATCCCAACCGGCACACTTTTGAGATTATCGAAATGACCACGCAACATTTCTATTCCTTCATGTCCAAAATCATTAGCTAAAAGAAATTCTTCAAAATCTAAAGGAAACATTTTTATTATATCTATGCTACCTAACGGCACAGATGAAGACTTTTTTAGAGTGACACCTAAAAGAGAGCCACTCACCACATATCGATAGCGCCCTTCCTCTCGAAGAAATTTCAACATTGTAAGCAAATGCGGATATTCTTGTATTTCATCAAGAAAGATCAAAGTATCGTCGGGACTACCCATTTCTTTTGAAGTGAAGGCGGAGAGGGCCATATAGAAATCATCAGTGGTATGGATATTCTCAAAAAGTCTTGCACCCTCACTATCATTAATGAGATTTATCTCAACTATATTTTTGAAAAATTTTTCCGCACAATATCTTATAATATATGACTTCCCGATTTGTCGGGCTCCGGTCACGACAAGCACCTTATCATTGCGCGATACAAAATAATGAGAAATTATCGGTTCAATCTTTCTATATAGCATATGTTCAGATTATTAAGTAAGTTACAAAGATTAAGAGCCTGCTTACTAAAAACTGTTAAATTATAAATTTGATCGAATTTCAACGGTATAACGCCCATCTTTTGGCCATTTTCAATCTTTTCATCAGTCGCGATGCCCGCGTCGCTCCTTCTTCAAAAATCGAAACAACCTCAAAATCCGGACATTTTCTCGTTAACATTCTTTAGAAAACCGGCTCTAAACGATATTAGTGATTGAAATTACACTTTTTCAGTCTTTTCTTACCTGCAAATTTACACTTTTCACTCCTAAATAACAAGTAAAATTTACACTTTTCAATCCAAAACAACACGTAAAATTTACACTTTTCAATCCCGATGTGATACTTCAGCTTGGTAATTCGTCGATTCCTCTACGATTATAGCCCGCGCTACGCGGGGCAGGATATAGTCTTGGATAAATATTACCCGCGTCGATGCCTGCTCTGCGGGCATCGACGCGGGCCTATCGCATAGCCCCGCTACGCGGGGATAACTACGGCAACATCGATATTATAATCAGGCGCATTGCTCAGTACCCGGGCGCATTGCGCCATAACCGGATGCATTGCGCTGATAATAAATTAAGTTTCGCCTGCGAAACTTAATTTATGATTCGGCTGCAAATTCCATCAGATAGGCTTTGATGAATTCGTCGATCTCGCCATCCATTACGGCATTGACGTCGGATGTCTGATGATTGGTGCGGTGATCTTTAACGCGACGGTCGTCGAAGACATAGGAGCGTATCTGACTGCCCCATTCTATCTTTTTCTTGCCGGCCTCTATCTTCGCCTGCTCTTCCATACGATGCGCAAGTTCTTTCTCGTAAAGAATCGACCGGAGATGACGCAGCGCGTTCTCTTTATTCTTCGGTTGGTCGCGGGTCTCAGTGTTTTCAATCAGGATCTCTTCTTCTTCACCGGTATAGGGATCCTTGAACTGATATCTAAGTCTGACGCCGGACTCCACCTTATTGACGTTCTGACCGCCGGCACCCCCCGAACGGAAAGTATCCCAGCTGATAAGAGCGGGCTGGATATTGACTTCAATTGTGTCGTCTACAAGAGGCGTGACGAAGACCGATGCGAAACTCGTCATGCGCTTCCCTTGGGCGTTATAGGGAGAGACGCGCACCAGGCGATGGACGCCATTTTCCGATTTCAGGTAGCCATAGGCGTAATCACCCTCAATGTTGATTGTCACTGACTTGATGCCGGCATCGTCTCCTTCGAGAAGATTGGCGATAGTAGTCTTATATCCGTGGCGCTCTCCATAACGGAGGTATAGGCGCATCAGCATCTGGGCCCAGTCCTGGGCTTCAGTGCCCCCGGCGCCTGCGTTGATCTTCAGCACGACTCCGAGTTTGTCTTCTTCCCGGCGGAGCATATTGCGGAGTTCAAGACTCTCAATATCCTTTAGCACTGCCTCGTATTGAGCGTCAACTTCGTCTTCTGTGACAAGGCCTTCCTTTACGAAATCAAAGGCAAGATTGAGTTCGTCGACTTGCTTGGAGAGTGCCTCGTAGGATTCGATCCAGAATCGAATGTCCTTGATTTTCTTCATCTGTGCCTCGGCGGCCTCCCGATGTTCCCAGAAATCGGGCACGTGGGTGCGCAATTCCTCTTCCTCGACTTCAATCTTCTTGCTGTCGATATCGAGATATTTCTTAAGGGCTTCACAACGCCCTGCGAGTTCTTTGACTTGATCTTGAGTTACCATTTTATTAACTTCGTTAACTGCGTTAACTATCCGGTTATTTGGTTATGCGGTTATTAGGCTCTTATACCGAGACCTGAAGAGAATTTAACTGCTCTGTTATTCGGTTATTTTTAGATTTCGCTACTTACGCGATCCACGCTTTGCGCGCGGAGCGGCATCCTGGGCGGCCATCAGCTCACGAATCTCATCGACTGTCAGCTCCATGGGATCTTTGGTCTTGGGAATCTTGTAGTTTACTGCTTTTTTAGCTCCCTCGGGCTTATAGGCGAAGTATGGACCGAAGCGACCGTTGAGCAACGACAATCCGGGAATCTCGGGATAATCCTTCAGATGATTGGCGGCATCTTTTGCACGCTTGGCCTTAATCAATTCTATGGCTTCTTCGAGCGTGATTGTCTCGGGGGTCATCTCTTTGGGAATTGAGACAAACGAACCTGCATGGCGAACATAAGGACCGAAACGCCCTACTGCCGCTACTACCGTCTTATCTTCAAAATCTCCGAGTGTGCGCGGCAGATCGAAAAGTTTAAGAGCTTCTTCCAGAGTAAGCGTCGAGATGCTCTGTCCGGAAGCGAGCGATGCGAAGAGGGGTTTCTCCTCATCGGAGGCTTCACCAATCTGCACTACCGGACCAAACCTACCGATTTTTACCGCAACCTGACGTCCTGTCTTTGGATCGACACCGAGGCGTCGCTCGCCGACCTTATGATCCATGCGGAGGTCATTGATCTTCTCGATCTCCGGATGGAAACCGTCGTAAAAATCCTTTATCTCGTTTTTCCATCCGAGTTTGCCTTCCGCGATCTCATCGAATTTCTCTTCGATGCGGGCCGTGAAGTTATAATCAAGTATATCGGGGAAGTACTCTGTAAGGAAGTCGTTGACTATCATGCCGACATCGGTCGGGACAAGCCGACCCTTGTCGGATCCGGCCGTCTCCGTCATGGTCTGACGGGATATCTTTCCGTCGCTGAGAGTCAGGACGCTATAGTTACGCTTTTCCCCCTCGCTTTCTCCGCGCTTGATATAGTCGCGGTGCTGAATCGTGGAGATTGTCGGAGCGTAAGTCGACGGACGCCCGATTCCCAGGTCCTCCATTTTCTTTACAAGCGTAGCCTCAGAATAGCGGGCCGGAGGAGCGGAGAATCGCTCGGTAGCCACGACGGATTCGACCCCAAGGTATTGACCTTGGGCCAGAGGAGGCAAAAGACCTGAATCGGCATTGGATTCAGCGTTCTGATAAACCCTCATAAAACCATCGAATTTGACAACTTCGCCTTCAGCACGGAAGTTCTCATCAATCCCTTCGGCTTCAATATCTACAAGAGTCTTCTCGAGTCGGGCATCGGCCATCTGGGAAGCGAGAGTGCGATTACGGATAAGAGTATAAAGTCGCTTTTCCTGGTCGGTGCCGGGGACTGTCACCTTGTCGATATATGTTGGGCGGATTGCTTCGTGGGCTTCCTGCGCTCCTTTGGAATGAGTATGGTATTTGCGCAGTTTATAGTAGTCATTGCCGTATTTGGATTTAACCTCGGCTGATATATCGCGCAAAGCAAGATCGGAGAGATTGAGCGAATCGGTACGCATATACGTGATATGTCCATCTTCGTAAAGCCTCTGCGCGAGCATCATGGTCTGGTTGACGCTGAAGCCCAGACGCCGCGAGGCTTCCTGCTGAAGCGTGGAGGTCGTGAAAGGAGGCTGGGGAGAGCGGGTCAAAGGATGGACTTTTACGTCGGCTACTTTGAATGATTCCTCCCCATTAACGGCAATTTTACGGCTTATGGAGTCGAGCAATGCGCGAGCGGAGGCTTCATCAGGCATACGGCGCGAGGCCTCGGCCTTTATCTCTTCATGACCGGGGAGAGTGAAGAAGCGGGCCGTCACGCGGAAATAGGGTTCGGATGTGAAGGCATTGATCTCTTTCTCTCTCTCACAGATCAGCCGGACGGCAACGCTCTGCACACGTCCTGCCGAGAGTGCGGGCTTGATCTTGCGCCATAACACAGGCGACAGTTCGAAGCCGACAATGCGGTCGAGCACGCGGCGGGCCTGCTGGGCGTTGACGCGGTCGATATCTATTCCGCGTGGATTCTCTATGGCAGCGAGAATCGCGGGTTTTGTGATCTCGTGGAAGACGATGCGGCGGGTATTTTCCGGCTTCAGTCCGAGCACTTCCGACAGATGCCAGGCAATAGCTTCTCCTTCGCGGTCTTCATCGGAAGCGAGCCATACTGTCTCAGCCTCCTTGGCGGCCTTCTTGAGAGTTCGGACCAGATCCTTCTTATCGTCGGGGATTTCATACGCGGGATATTGATCAGCCTCTTGATCGGGGCGAATCTCGCGTTTGCTTAGATCGCGGATATGACCGTACGAGGACAGGACTTTATAGTCCTTCCCGAGAAACTTCTCAATGGTCTTTGCCTTTGCGGGAGACTCTACGATGACAAGATTTTTCATAAGAGAGTATGAAGAATTGACGCCTTTTAAAATCGAAGACGCTTGATTTCGGGCGCAAAATTACAAAATTTTTTGATAATCTAACAATTTGCACCTTAATAATGTTAAATACTCCCCTTAAAACAGCATCTTTTACTCTCTGCACAAAATGTTTTGAGGGGAAATTTTCAGGTTTATCTGTTGGGAATGTCAAAAATTTATGTTAAATTTGCATTATATATGCGCTTGACTCAACGCGCGCTTTTATTCGCGTGTCGGCCATAAAGATTTTGAATATTTAGCGACATTCTATATATGGAAAATATGACTAATTCTGACAACTCTCTTCAGGAATCCGCAGCAGTGACGGAGGAAGTAACAATGGAACTCGGAACGCTCGATTCCGAAGAGACAGTAGCCAACCCCGATCCCAAAGGATATCAAGCCGACAACATCCAGGTACTCGAAGGCCTTGAAGCAGTGCGCAAGCGCCCGGCAATGTATATCGGCGACATCTCCGGCAGAGGCCTCCATCATCTGGTATATGAGGTTGTCGACAATTCAATCGACGAAGCATTAGCCGGATATGCCAACCATATCGAGGTGACTATACTGGAAAACAATTCCATTAAGGTTGTCGACAACGGCCGCGGCATCCCGGTCGACATGCACGAAAAGATGCATAAGCCGGCCCTGGAGGTAGTATTGACAGTGCTCCATGCCGGTGGTAAGTTTGATAAAGGCTCCTACAAAGTATCCGGCGGCCTGCACGGCGTCGGCGTAAGCTGCGTCAACGCCCTCTCCGATTATCTCCGCGCCGAAATCCATCGCGCGGGCAAAATTTATATGCAGGAATACGCCTATGGGAAGCCTACCAATGAAATGACAGTCATCGGCGAGTCCGACCATACCGGCACTACAATCATATTCCATCCCGACGCCTCGATCTTCACAGAGACAGTCTACGATTACGAGACTCTGGCCAATCGACTGCGCGATCTGGCCTATCTGAATGCCGGCATTACCCTGAAGCTGACCGATCTCCGCGTCCGCGACGAGCAGGGCGAACCCAAATCGCACACATTCTATTCCCGCGAAGGTCTGAAAGAATTCGTAAAATATATCGACTCAGGCAAGGAGCCTCTCATCAACGAAGTCATCCATATCAATACGGTCAAAAACGGTGTCCCCGTCGAAGTTGCGATGACTTACAACACTTCCTTCAACGAAAACATTTTCTCTTACGTCAACAATATCAATACCATTGAAGGAGGCACTCACCTTACCGGATTCCGCCGCGGACTGACTACAACCCTTAAGAAATATGCCGACGACAATCATCTGCTCGACAAGCTCAAGATCGAACTCTCGAAGGAGGATTTCCGCGACGGACTGACAGCCGTCATCTCTGTCAAAGTGGCCGAGCCTCAGTTTGAAGGACAGACAAAGACCAAACTTGGCAACAGCGACATTCAAGCCGTAGTCAGCCAGGCTATCAGTGAGGCACTGAAATATTATCTTGAGGAGAATCCGAAGCAGGCGCGCGCTATTGTCGACAAAGTAGTGCTCGCGGCCACTGCGCGCCACGCCGCCCAATCGGCAAGAATGAAGGTACAGCGCAAATCGCCACTTTCCGGCGCCGGACTGCCCGGCAAACTGGCCGATTGCAAAAGTCGTGATGCTGCTCAATGTGAACTTTTCCTTGTCGAGGGTGACTCCGCAGGCGGATCGGCCAAGCAGGGCCGCAACCCCAACTTCCAGGCTATCCTTCCGCTCCGGGGTAAGATCCTTAACGTTGAGAAAGCAATGGACCATAAGGTCTTCGAGTCAGACTCAATCGTAAGCATCTTCAAAGCCCTGGGCGTCACTATCGGCACTGAGGAAGACCCCAAGGAAGCCAATCTGAGCAAACTGCGCTACCATAAGATCATCATCATGACCGATGCCGACGTCGACGGCGCCCACATCGCAACTCTGCTGATGACCTTCTTCTTCCGCCGTATTCGCCCGCTGATCGACAACGGCTACCTCTACATCGCCACTCCCCCATTGTATAAATGCTCTACAAAAGGCAAGAACAAAATCGAGGAGTATGCCTGGGACGAGCAGCAGGTGCAGCGTTTCGTCGACACCCGTTGCGACGGCGACCGCAATAAAATGGTGCTTCAGCGATATAAAGGTCTCGGCGAGATGAATCCCCAGCAGCTCTGGGAGACGACCATGGACCCGGAGAACCGCATGCTGAAGCAGGTGCAACTGACCAACGCAGCTGAAGCCGACCACACCTTCTCCGTCCTCATGGGCGAAGAGGTCGCTCCGCGCCGCGATTTCATCGAGACTCACGCCACATACGCAAATATTGACGCCTGACCGATATGACCCGAACAACCCGATTCCTTCTTACACTTGCCGCCGGATCAGCCGCTATCGGAGCTGCTGCGGCGCCTCCTCATCATCATGAGCCGACTCATTCAGCGGAGCTCAAAGAGAGTGCCCATAAGGCCTTCACGGAAAATGCTCCCGATGGCTATAAGGATGCAGTGCCCCACTTTGCAGTTTTCGGCAAGAAAGATCAATTCTACCTCGGCATCGGCGGCCAGTTGAAGGTGACTCTCGGTGAAGATTGGGGCGCACCGCTCGATAATCCTAATGAATTCATCACTTCCGATATTTCCGAGGCTGCACCCGGCAACCGGAATAAATTTCTGATCTCCGCCATGCAGTCGATGATCTATCTGAATTTCGTCGGACTTCCCAACACCGAGAATCAGATCGGGGCATTCCTCGGCATGAATTTCCTGAATGACTATGTTCCGGTGCTGCAATATGCCTATCTGAAATGGAGAGGACTGAAAGCCGGATATGATTATACCACATTCTCTGATAACGGGGCCGTGCCCCCGACGATTGATTACGAAGGACCGAATGCAAGCACTGCTTTCCCAACTCCGATGATCAGTTACACTTATAGTTTTGGCAAGCAAAAGGCCTGGAGCGCCACTCTCGGCCTCGAATTGCCGCAGTATTCGATTACTCCTGATAAATTTACAAGTTCCATAAGTCAGGGCGTACCCGATATTCCAATCGCTCTGAAGTATTCATGGAATAAGCAACAAGACTGGATTCGAGCTTCAGCAGTGGTGAGAAATCTGATATATCGTAATGACATTATTGAAAAGAATGTAGATATTGTCGGGTGGGGCATCGAAATAAGCGGCACGTCGGAGATAGCACCCGGTCTCCGAGGTTTTTGGCAAGGAGTTTATGGTCATGGTATAGACTCCTATATTCAAGACCTCAACGGACTGAATATGGATCTTACCCCTTGCGGATCCTTGATTCCGCTTAAAGCTTCAAAAGCCTGGGGAGCCTTCGGAGGATTGCAGTATGACTTCACTGACGATGTCTATTCTTCAATCAGTTATTCCCATGTACGCAATTATGCGAAGCCCTGGGCCTCAGGATTGAGTGAAACTGAATGGGGCGGACAATACAGATATGCCCAGTATGCCGTAGCCAATGTCTTCTGGAATGTCAATACAATTCTGACTACAGGACTGGAATATATCTATGGCCGCCGCGTAAACAATGACGGCACCCAGGCTCACACTAACCGGATGCAGGCAATGGTGCAACTGACATTCTAAAAAATCCTGATTCTCAAGGAATCAGGATTTTTTTGTCGTATAGGAAATATATCCCTGCCGGAAGATTGCCGATTACATTCAATCCCCGAAACAGGCGTAATCTCCGCTGTAATCCCTCGAGGGAATACAGCGGAATTTCCATATCTTTCTCTGACTCAATCTGCAGCATCCCTCCCCTTACGAAAATTTTCAGGCCCGATGAATCTACTATTTCCGATATCCCCGAGGTTATGTTTTTCAACGGCCCGCTGAAATCATATACCATATCAGGCTTGAAATCCAGGTCCTTAGTCTGACTGCTCCCGTTATTGAATATGATATTGGCAGGAGCTACCTTATGGGAGAATTTGATTTCCCAGGCTTTTCCACCTTCATATTCTATTTCTGTCATTGCCTTACCGGGCCATGCTCCTAACTGGAGCACTCCCGGAGCCCATGCGAATGCATTGACCTTGCTCCAGGGCTTTGAGGCATCCTGAAATATTACATGAAAAGCTTGAAGTTCGGGCACTTCGGGAATATATGGATTATCATCGGAATGGAGTATGAAATGCAGGGGAACATCGACGCGGAGAGCCCAATAGATTTCATTATGAGAAGCGCCCTCATCAGTCATGCAAAGGAAATTGCCGGAGTCTTCAGTATACCCCTTTGAGCGCACCAGATCTCTCGCCTGCCGCTCCCAATTCTCATAAGAGGAGTCAAGATCTATAGTTCCCCGGTCAAGATAGAGGCGATGGGAAGCGGGATCAGGGAGATGATCAGCTATATAAGCGAGCATCGCGTTTGGGAAAATAGTATTATCGTAATCGAAGTTGCCGATCCAATGGGTAGAGAGGCATGCGGCGCAGCCGAAGACCTGAGGATACTCACACATAGCATATAGGGAAGCGAGGCCACCCATGCTTGAGCCCATGATGGAAGTTGAACCGCAATCGGGGAGCGTCCGGAATAATCGGTCGATTTCCGGCTTGAGTGTATTCACCAGAAAAGCCAGATATTCATCCGCATAGAATTTATTTCCGGTAAGTTCCCACATTCCTGAAGCATCCCTGTCATCTTCACTGATATACTCCATGACGGGCCTCTCTGGGATGTAATCCGACGGCCGGAACGTAGCGCGATTATGAATCCCGACTACTATCGGAGCGTTGACGATATCCCGTCCGATGAGTTTTTCGAGAGTGGCATCTATCTCCCAGGCCGCCCCTGCAAAGGATAGAGCGGGATCAAAGAGATTCTGCCCGTCATGCATATAAATGACCGGGAAATGCTTATGAGCATCAGATTCATAGGCAGGAGGCAACCAGATATCGACCGTAAGGTAACCCTTGAGTTCATCTGAATATATACGGCAATGACGCATCTGGCCAAATGTGACTGCCGGAACCTTACCGTAAGAAGCATCCAGCTGCAATTCTCCGGCTTGGAGAGTTCCTAACCCGAAAATCAACCCCAAAAATATAATGGATAGAGATTTTAAAATATTCATATATTATGAAAAACTAAAAACACTTATAATTATTGCACCAATTTATTGCATACGGTCATTTCCGGATTTCCTTTCTGGCACTGCCGTCGGATTCTACAACGATCACGATTTCTCCGGGCCTTATGTCATTTCTATCGAGTTCTATCCCCTGCATGTTGAAGTATCTTCTTGAAGAGATATTATCGGCTCCGTCAGCTGCGACATCCTTAACTCCCGAGGCCGACCCTTCAGTCACGACAAGGATCTTTTTATCAAGATCCACTGCCAGATGCGCGTTCTTGATATCTCTTGCCAGACTTATGTTTTTGCCACCCTGAATGAGTTTATAGGGCACTCCCGGCTCCACAAGGGTGATATTATCACCTCCAAAGTTAATAACCTTGAATTTGGCATCGGCGATCTTGAATCGTCCGGTCAGGAGCGGCAGATCGACTACGTAGAGTCCGGATGAATCCTCCTTGAATTCAGTATCGGTTGCCCACGTATTAAGGTCGCCGCGGAAATAGAACGCCGGCAGAGTCTCCTCTACGGGCTCGATCTGAGTCCCCTCGGCATAGAGAGTCTGCTCGACCGGATCAAATATCAGCGTAGCATCCTTGATCTCTCCATATACTGATATATTCTTACCCCCGACCCCGGAAACGAGGTGATAGAGAGTATTAGCCTTGAATTGGGTTACGCCGTCGCCTCCGAAATTGACAGTGCTGAAATCTGCGGAAGCAATCTTGAATTCATCCGTAAGCGAGGGGAGAGAGATGCGATATGTGCCGTCATCCTGGGGCATAAACATGCTTGAAGTGTTCCAGGTATTGAAAGTGCCACGCAGGAATACCTCTACGTTATCGGGAGCCGTAGAGGGGATCGCACCCCATTGCTTGCCGAGCCAGCGGGCCTTATTGCCGAGCATATAGCAGATCTTTTCGACAGCTCCGTCCATATCGGAATTGCCGTAATCCGGCCAACGCTCAAAATCGCGCCCGGCCGCAGCCTTGATTCTGTCTTTCTCTGCAAGAAGAAACTCTTCAATTCCGTCATAACCGGAAATGCAGAATTCAGCCCATATATCTTTGACCTTCTGCTGAAATTCAGGGAAAGTGCAGATCTCCTTAATCCAAGTCAATGTATAATTGGAATCCTGCCAGATAAATTTTCCGCTCCCTCTGAAGAACGAACTTCCGAAATCCCACACCGGTCCGAACATCCATTTCGCATCCTCCCCTTTGGGGCGATGCATGAAGCAGCTTCCATGGAATGACTCCGTATTATCCATCAGTTCCTGGACTATATAGAAGCGGGCAAGCCTGTCGATATCCACCAACTCAGCCCATTTTGCCACTGATTTATCAGGATCATAAATGGCCTTGTCGATCGCGGTCATCTGCGAGCGCAGGAATTCTTCCTGCGATTCGGTCAGATTCAAGGGAGTCTTATGAGAGAATATGATCTTCTGGCCATTACCTTCGGTCACTACGATATGAGGATCCGTGTCGTAATTATCGATTTCGATCAGCCAGCCTCCGTCGATATCGTCACTGGCGGGATTTGAAGGGTCACGCAGATCCACACGGTCATTATCCGCCCTGACAAGTTCCGTGCAGAAATATAACCCGCGGTATTCTCCGTTAAGATATAGCTCTACCGGCGCATGCGAAGGGGTCCAGTCGATACCCAGACGACGTGCCAACTCGAATCCCAGAGTATTGCGCATGAATCCCAGATTATCATCAGCATGGGCATGCAGACCGAAATAATCACTTGACTTCAGACCGGCCATCGGCGCCGGGTCATTCAGAAGAAGACGGTAAGGCTTCTTGTCATATCCGACCCATGTCCAGTTGCCACGCCCCCGGAATTGGAGAGGGAGGGGATGCTCTTTACTCCCTACGTTTTCTACTCCTTCAGCTCCGCGTGCATCAACATAGTAAGTCGCGGGGATATACGTCTCCCGGTCGATCTCAGTTGAAGGATCGTCCATTGTAATATAGATTGCCGGCACCATGCGCTCTGCGCTAAAGGCGGCATTTGACGACATGCATATTAAGCATATCATCATCAGCGCTACTTTGATAATCTCTGAATAAGTCTTCATGGCGAATAAAATTTTAATTTCTGCCGCAAAGATATATCCGGTCGGAGAGAAAATAAAGATAATGAAGTATCACAGTAAATTTAATATTTTATATAAATCTATATATCAGTGTTTTAATTTAAACTAATTTATAATAAAAGTAAACTCACATTAATAAAAAATTCATTAAAAATCAGATGGTTTTTAATGAATTTTCTCCATTATTCTGCTCCTTTTCGCTCGCCTATAGTCGGAAGCCGGATTGCTTCGAGGAAATCATCGCGGGAGCAGTTGAGCATCTTGCGGATAGCGGAACTATAATTATAGACCGTCTGCTGACTATACTGCAAAATGGTGGAGATATCCGAGGCCGAAGTATAACCGAACTTCATCAGAGCCATGATTCTCTGCTCGGGCGTAAATGAATCGGGATGAAGTTCACTATACGGGTGTGAAAGATATTGATTCAATTCCTCGATGAAATCGGGAAATATTGACATGAATGTCGCATCGAAAGTCTCGTAAAAGAGTTTTATTTCACTGTTATCTATCGAGTCTGTCGTCAGGCGGTCGGTCACTCTGTCATATTGATGTCCTTTCATCAGACGCAGCAGATCCCGACGGTATTTCTTCTGAATCGATAGATTTGAAGAATGGAGTTTCAACAACGATTCGATCAGATTGATTTTGGCATTATCCATAGCGGTAAGCCATTCTGTCTTACGCTGCAATTCTGCATTTGAATGTGCAAGCAGACGCTTCATCCTCGATATGCGCCGGAATTGCAACCATAATGCAGCCATTGCCAGAAGAAGGAAGATTGTGATTCCTATTGAAATCTTTATATTGCGTTGCATTCTCTCCTTCTCCAGCTCCTGATAAGTGCGGTAAGCTCCCTCAATCACGGGGAGAATATCGAATATCTCCTGGGCGCGCAGACCTGCTCTTGAAAAACTTGCGTCCTCCAATGCACATTTCAGATATTGGAACGACCGCTCAATATCACCCTCTTCATAAAGCAGAGATGCAAGCAGAATCAGGGATACATATTCTTTCTTACCATCCTTAAGATCCAGCCCCGACGCACGGGCAAGTCTTTCGATCGCTTTTCCGCGATCGCCGGCTTCCATATACAGCATCCCGTATCCGCATTGAAAAGCTGCATTTTCGGTAAATTCCTGCGAATCGCTGTTTTGCCCGAGCAACTCCATCGCGGCCTTCAGATCGCCGTTGTCATATAGTCGCTGAGCATTCAGATATTTATGACCTACGGAATTCACAGGCAACGAAGAAATGATAGAATCACGATAAGCATCCGCCTTCCTTCGATAGGAAATTGCGGCATCGGAAGAAGGGATTGTCTTTGCTAAAGAAGAATACGCTCCAAAATATATGGAATTCATCTGATCTCTGAGTTGCGCTGATGCATATCCGGAATCTATACTATCAAGCATATTCACTGCCAGGGCATTCTCACCCATATTCATCAATGCCTGCGCTTTTAGCACTCTCGATTCCATAATCTTATCCCGATCGCCGAGGCGCATGGCTATCTCCAGGCGATCGGAGGCGACATGAAAGGCTGAATCCTGACGGAAGCCATTATATAGATCATACAATTCCGAGTCAAGATTATATGCAATGGAATCAGCAGGGGCACTTCTTCGACGCGCTGTTGCCCTATCTATCTTCTTCACATGATCGCGGTCAATAAGCGAGCGTCGGCTTATAAGAGAATCTATTGTAAGGAGCAGGCTCTCTGTCTCTTCTGACTTAATATTATTCGCAGACGATTCATTACTGCCCGGATACTTTGCCGACTCATTACCACAGGATACCGCTGAAAGTAGCAGGCCGAGAAGAAGGATGAATACAGTCAGCTGTAAGGTTTTCATCTTCGAAGACATTTAAATAAGTTTCAAAAATTAAACGATAATTGACCGATGATTATTTTCCCCAATTTTTCCGAAGATTACTTTTATATAACAATTAGAATTGCTACCTTTGCAGTGTAAGATCAGGTATCGGGCATATCTGAGACAGCGGTAATTACGGGCTTATACATCATTCCACAAAAAATGTCAGCCCGTAATTCCTCTACACGAGTATTAGAAGCCCGGCAATTAGAATTACTAATAATTAGTTATCTCATTAACAGACGTCAAAATTATAATTTTTTATGAAAAGAATTATTTCTATTTTCATGCTTGTGGCAATAGCACTCCTGGCTATTCCCTCCGCATCCGAAGCTGCTACCCCCAAAAAGAAAGCGAAAGCAAAGACCACCGCTACTGCAAGAAATAGCAGCTCTGCATCTGCTTCCGGAATCCAATGGATTGATGGCGAAATTCCCTCCCCTAAGGCCCTTTGCGATTATTTCTTCGATGGCAAAGGAAGCTCTCAGTTTGAGAAGGCTATGAAATCAAAAGGGTATGTTTATAGCAATTATATCTGGGAGAAGGAGATGGTAGCTTCTATTCGTTTTGAAGGGGGCCGCTGGAGTTCAACGATTATCATAAATATAGTCCCTTCAGACTTCTATAATCATTTCCTTGAAGCTGCAAAGACCTACTGCAAAAGTAAGGGATACTCTCTCGATGTGGAAAACGGAGAGATATGGATAACTAATGCGTAATCGTAAGTAAATATACTGATGTAATCTACAAAAAATCGGTAAATCAAAAAAATGTGTTGCACCCCAAAAGTTCTGTGTCAGACTTTTGGGGTGCATTTCAAATTGCAACTGACTCAAAATATGCACATTTCCTTGTTAACGTTCATTAGTAGACCGGCTCTCAGATTGGAGGGAGCCGGCGCGGGGATGCTTTTGAAGCATGAGTACGCGAGGGCTCGGGGAGATCTGAAAGAGCTTCCTGCAACAACTTCAGTTTAGACTCGGCCGCCTCTTCAGCACTCTTCATCGCAGATACCGGACCGCCTGCAAAATCATAGTCTACTATCCGCAACCACTCTACGATAGTCTTGGCAACCACGTAAGACTCCATCAGATTAAAGATGACTTTCTGTTCCCCTTTAGGATTCTTCAGGCGAAATGATATAATATCGGAATCTATCTCCATAGCAACCATCCTATCCCCCAGTTTCGCAGCTAAAAAAGCTGCCGCGTCTCCGACTATCAATGACAGTAAGGGAATGTCAATTTCAATAGCGGCTATGCGATCATACCCGACGGCATCCGAAGCGCGTTTGCCCGCAAGGTAGGACGTAAATAGGCGTATTTTATCAAAAATAGCACTCTTTGACAATGCAAATATTGAAAACTCAGTCATTTATTTTGAAATTAGAATTATTTATATTAACTTAGCGTCGCTAAATTACTACTTAATTCAGTTTTGTAATTTATAAATATTGACTTTAATATTTCATAAGATAGGACAAATGAACGATAAAGAGAGCAACGTAAAGGAGCGGCTTCTTCAGTTTTTGAAGGAGAAGCGCATGACGCAGACCGAATTTACCAAATCGATCGGTGTGTCATCGACATATATAGGAGCGATGCGCAAGTCATTGTCGTCCGACAAGGTCATGAAAATACGCGAACTATATCCGGAGCTTAACACATCCTGGCTATTATACGGCGACGGAGACATGCTGATTGATCCCAATTCAAATACGGGTACGGGCGGAGAAGCTCCGGGGGGCTATGAGGTGCCGCTGCTGCCTGTAGCTGCATTTGCCGGAAATCTGCAATCATGGTCAGACGGATTCGCACTTTCACAGTGTGAGAAGATAATAGCACCGGTCAAGGGAGTCGATTTCGCAATCCGGCTCTCGGGCGACAGCATGGAGCCGATGCTTCACAACGGAAGCACCCTCTTCATCAAGCGCATAAATGAGAAAGCTTTCCTACCGTGGGGCAATATGATGGTGGTCGACACGGAGAACGGTGTCCTTGTAAAATGCGTCTACCCTATCCCCGATTATCCCGATGCTATCGAAGCCCGAAGTATCAACCCTAAATATCCCCCCATCCGGATTCCGGGTGAGAGTATCTACGGAATTTACCGAATCCTATCGACCACAACTGCCTACTCAACGATGTAAGCATATAAGAGCCCGTTTACTAAGAACTGTTAAAATTTCATTTTGATCGAATATCAACGATAAAACGCCCATATTTTAGCCATTTTCGATCTTTTCATCAGTCACGATGCCCGCATCGCTCCTTCTTCAAAAATCGAAACTGCCTCAAAATATGTACATTTTCTCGTTAACATTCTTTAGTAAACTGGCTCTAAGCCGGACGGCATAACAAATCAAGCGGAATGACCGACTGAAAGTCTTGTCATTCCGCTTGATTTGTTATCAGATGCTATTTATTATTCGGGTACCCCTCCCTTCAAGGGCAACGGCAATCCGGCATATCCGGATTTATCAGTAGGATTCGGATTCATTGGGGAAGTCACCGGATTTGACGTCTTCGATATAGCGGCCGACCGCATCGGTCATCACTCCGGCTACGTCAGCATAGCGCCGCAGAAAGCGTGGAGAGAAGCCGCGGTTGATTCCAAGCATGTCGTGCATGACCAGCACCTGGCCGTCGACTCCGCCGCCGGCGCCTATACCGATAATAGGGATGCTCACCTCTTGGGCTACCCGGGCAGCCAATTCAGCAGGCACTTTCTCTATTACCATCGCAAAGCACCCTATCTCCTCAAGCATCTTGGCATCATCTATCAATTTCTGTGCCTCGGCCTCTTCGCGCGCACGCACCGTATATGTTCCGAATTTATTGATACTCTGAGGTGTCAGGCCGAGATGGCCCATAACCGGGATTCCGGCCGAAAGGATTCTTTCTATTGACTCGCGGATCTCAGCGCCCCCTTCCATCTTTACGGCCTCTGCGTGACTCTCTTTCATGATGCGGATAGCGGATGCCAGCGCTTCCTTGGAATTGCCTTGATATGAACCGAAAGGAAGATCTACCACTACCAAAGCCCTCTTCACTCCTTTCATTACTGATTTGGCATGATAAATCATCTGATCAAGGGTAATGGGGAGGGTAGTCACGTTGCCCGCCATTACATTCGAGGCAGAGTCACCTACAAGGATACAGTCGATGCCGGCTTCGTCGATAATTTTGGCCGATGAATAATCGTAGGCCGTCAGCATGGAGATTTTCTCACCACGCTGCTTCATCTCGATCATACGCCGCGTTGTCACTTTGCGTGAATTGTCGGTAGTATTTGTTGACACGATACTTCTGATTAAACCCCACCAAGAGCAGGTCGGCAACTTGGCGGGGATATGGAGTTATAATAAATTATGGGAGCAGATTCTATCTGCGTCCATTATATATAGTACTTTATTGATTCACCCAGACGACGAATTTCCAGGGGCCGAGATGATCGGGAAGTTCGGCAGGCGCGCCGGTGAAATAGTTGACCATATTGTCGGCCGAGGGAGCGAGATCCGTGAAAGTGACGTTTGTCTCATTCTTTGAGAGATTGACAAAGACTGTCACCTTATCGCCCTGCGCATCCTCGCGCGTGAAGACGAGAAGATCGGGAGAGGTAGTGTTCCAGACTTTCATGGTATCCATCTGGCCCGATGCGTTGAGCGCAGAATGATTATGCTTCAGAGCATTCAGCATTTCATAGAATGAAGTAAACTGATTATGAGTATAATCCGGTTGCACGGGATCGGTCTCGAAGAATTCGAAAGCATGGTTGAATCCTACTTCCTGTCCGGTATAGAGCATGGGCATGCCGGGGAGAGTGTAACTGAGGACTATGAATGCACCCAGGCCGTCGCCATAGCGCTCGAATTCGGTCCCTTCCCAGGAATTGAGATCGTGGTTGGTCACCATATTCATGTGGATCGATCCGGCCGGATATTCTTTCTGTTGCTTGGCGATAAGTTTGACTATATCTTGAGCAGTAGCGTTAGCGCGGTTCTGATTATGCTCGATTGCATAAGCATTTACGCCCTGAGTGGCGGCGATATCATTGAAGAGATCCTTCATCGGCCATGCGTAGTCAGCGTTGAAACTGTAAAGCATTTCCGGAGTAGAAGATTCGGCGAGCATGAAGACCGGCTTGATCGCTTGCAGTTCGGGTATTATTTTCTCCCAGAAAGCGGCGGGCACTTCGCTGGCAACGTCACAACGATAGCCGTCGATATCAGCCTCTGTCACCCAGAATTTCAGGGCGTCAGACATTGCTTCGACCGTGGCCGGATTCGAGTAGTCAAGTTTATAAGTATCCGTCCAGTCAAAAGGACCATACATATTCCCTTTCTTGTCCTTGGCATAGTATTCCGGATGTTCAGTGACCCAGGCGTTGTCGCAACCGGTATGATTGCAGACTTCATCGAGGATTACCTTCATACCCAGATGATGGGCGGTGCGCACGAATTCCTTAAGGTCTTCCATGGTGCCGAATTCAGGATTGACAGCCTTATAATCTTTTACGGCGTAATATGAACCGAGAGTCCCTTTTCGGTTCTTCTCACTGATCGGATGGATAGGCATAAGCCAGACGATGTCTACGCCGAGATCCTTAAGCAGAGGCAGGCGCTTCTGCAGCCCCTTGAGGTTACGTTCCGGAGTACCCTGACGGAGATTAGCCTCATAGATGACCGCATTCTCGATCCATTCGGGAGCGGCCGGCTTCTCGATATGCTTGACAGCAGACTTGGCGGCTTTCTTTTTTGCGAAAGCTGAGCCCGGAATCATCATTGCAGCCACGAGCGCGAAGGCGGCGACTGCCATCATTCTAAAATTCATATCATTTATTTTAAAACAATAGTTATCTAAATTCATGCAAATTTACAAAAAATTCGCGAGTAGGCAAAGAGCGAAAGTCGGCCTGAGGCCGGTTCGCGGTGCCATAGGCACTTTGACCTTCCGCAAATTTAATAAAAAATTTGCGAGTAGGCAAAGAGTAAACAAGTAAGCAAAGAGTAAAATAGAGTTTTGATTGAGTTTGATTCGGCAACTCTTTGCGGACTTGCGAAATTTTTATTAATTTTGCAGATTGGATAAGAAGAAATCACTTTAAATATTGATTTTTATCGGAATCTTTTCAATTTTTTACAGTTATCTGTCGCAATTGCCTGTCGCAGACATCTGCAAATAATCAACTCCGTCTTACAATATACTCATCATGGAATACAACCACAAAGAGATTGAAAGCCGCTGGCAACAGTACTGGCGCGATAATAATATCTACAAATGCGCGATCGACCCCTCTCGACCGAAGTTTTACGTCCTCGACATGTTTCCTTATCCTTCGGGGGCAGGCCTGCACGTAGGTCACCCGCTGGGTTATATCGCAAGCGATATCTATGCGCGCTTCAAACGTCAGCAGGGTTTCAATGTTCTCCATCCGATGGGTTATGATGCCTATGGACTGCCCGCCGAACAGTACGCTATTCAGACAGGCCAACATCCTGAAAAGACCACTACCGACAATATCGCGCGCTATCGCGAACAGCTCGACAAAATCGGGTTTTCATTCGACTGGAGCCGCGAAATCCGCACCTGCGATCCGGAATATTACAAATGGACCCAATGGGCCTTCATGGAAATGTTCCGTCATTATTATGACCTGGATGCCGATAAAGCACTCCCAATCTCCGAACTTGAAGAGCGCTTCGCTGCCGGCGGAGCCAAAGGCGTCAACGCAGCATGCGGAAAGGAACTCGATTTTACTGCCGAAGAATGGCAGGCCATGAGCGTGAAGGAGAAGAGCGACGTCCTGATGAACTATAGAATCGCCTATCAGGGCGAGACGATGGTCAACTGGTGTGAAGCCCTGGGCACAGTGCTTGCCAACGATGAAGTCAGCGAAGGCCTGAGCGTTCGCGGGGGTCACCCTGTAGAGCAGAAGGTCATGAATCAATGGTGTCTGCGTGTATCGGCCTACGCTCCCCGCCTGCTCGCCGACCTCGACGGCCTCGAATGGAGCGACTCGCTCAAGGAGACCCAGAAAAACTGGATCGGCAAATCGGAAGGAGCCGAAATGCGCTTCCCCGTCAAGAACAGCGACATCGAACTTGAAATCTTCACTACCCGCGCCGACACAATCTTCGGAGTCACATTCATGGTAATGGCGCCCGAATCCGCTTACGTCGACTTGCTGACTACTCCCGACCGCCGCGAAGCCGTGAAGGCTTATCTGGAAGAGGTAAAGCATAAGACAGAGCGCGAACGCATGATCGACAAGCGAGTCAGCGGCGTATTCACCGGGGCTTATGCCATCAACCCCCTTACCGGACAGGAAATTCCCATATGGGTAAGCGACTACGTACTCGCCGGCTACGGCACAGGAGCGATCATGGCCGTCCCGGCTCATGACTCCCGCGACTACGCATTCGCACGCCATTTCGACCTCCCCATAATCCCCCTGATCGAGGGTGCCGACGTAAGCGAAGAAAGCTTCGATGCCAAAGACGGCATCATGATGAACTCCAAAGGACCCGAACTTGACCTCAACGGCCTTACTGTCAAGGAAGCTATTGCCAAAACCAAGAAATTCATCGAAGAGAAGGGACTGGGCAAAGTGAAGACCAACTATCGCCTGCGCGATGCCATCTTCTCCCGCCAAAGATATTGGGGCGAGCCCTTCCCCGTATACTATAAGGATGGCATCCCCTGCCTGATGGAAGAATCCTCTCTGCCGCTCCTTCTGCCTGAAGTCGACAGCTATCTGCCGACAGCCGACGGACAGCCTCCGTTGGGGCGCGCCAAGAATTGGAAGACTCCGGAAGGATATCCTATAGAAGTCTGCACGATGCCGGGCTTCGCCGGATCTTCGGCCTATTACCTGCGTTACATGGATCCACGCAACGAACATGCTCTCGTCAGCGAAGAAGCCGACGGCTACTGGCAGGACGTCGACCTCTATATCGGAGGCGCCGAACATGCCACCGGCCACCTTATCTATTCCCGCTTCTGGAATAAATTCCTTTATGACCTGGGGAAAGTCGTAAAGAAAGAGCCCTTCCGCAAACTCGTCAATCAGGGTATGATCCAGGGCCGGAGCAACTTCGTCTATCGCATAAAGGATACAAATACATTCGTAAGCCACGGCCTGAAGAAAGACTATGATGTCACGCCTATACGGGTAGATATCAACATGGTCAGCAACGACGTGCTTGACACTGAGGCCTTCCGCAAATGGCGTCCGGATTTCGCTGATGCTGAGTTCATTCTTGAAGACGGCAAGTACCATTGCGGATACGCCGTCGAAAAAATGTCGAAGTCGATGTTCAACGTAGTCAATCCGGACGATATCGTCGAACGCTATGGAGCCGACACGCTCCGTCTTTACGAAATGTTCCTCGGCCCGCTTGAGCAATCAAAACCCTGGGACACCAACGGCATCGACGGCGTCAACAGATTCCTGCGGAAACTCGTCGGCCTCTTCTCGAAAGCCAACCTCGAAGCCAAGGATGCTCCGATGACAAAGGAAGAGAAGAAAGCCGTCAATAAACTCATCAAGAAGGTCACTCAGGATATCGAGAACTTCTCCTTCAATACCTCCGTTGCGGCCTTCATGATCGCAGTCAATGACCTCACAGCCCTAAAATCCACCAATGCAGAGGCAATGCGGATCATCACGACCCTGCTTGCACCCTTCGCTCCGCATATAGCAGAAGAATTCTGGCATCAGCTCGGCGAAGAAGGCAGCGTTGTCGACGCAAAATGGCCGGAATGGGATGAGGAAGCCCTCAAGGATGATTCTGTAAAATATGCTGTCAGCTTCAACGGCAAGGCCCGATTCACTATTGAAGTTCCCGCCGGCAAATCTCCCAAAGAGGTAGAAGCTATCGCACTTGGGGACCCTGCGGCTGCAAAATGGCTCGAAGGAAAGACTGTCCGCAAGGTCATTGTCGTTCCCAATAAGATAGTCAATGTCGTCATCGGCTGAATAAGCCCGATGTCCGCAATAAAGAGCCCGAGATAACGTTATAAGGATATGCCGACTAACTCTGAAAAGCGCGAATTGGTCTTCGCGACCAATAATCCTCATAAACTTTCCGAGATCCGCCGAATCGTAGGGGATTCGATCCGCATCCTGTCGCTGGCAGATATAGATTGCTTTGAAGAAATCCCCGAGACTGCCCCTACTCTTGAAGGTAATTCCCTTCTGAAAGCCCGCTGGATCAAGGATCGTTACGGCAAGGACTGCTTCGCCGACGACACCGGCCTTATGGTCGATGCCCTCGGCGGAGAGCCCGGCGTAATGTCGGCCAGATACGCCGGACCGGACTGCAGTCCGGAGGATAATATGACCCTTCTGTTGAAAAATATGACGGGTATCAAAAATCGCAAAGCGCGATTTGCCACTGTCATCACCCTCATCGAGGGTGACAAAGTGTCTACCTTTACGGGAGAAGTCGCAGGACGCATCGCCGAGCGACGCGATGGCACAGCCGGATTCGGGTACGACCCCATATTCATCGCCGACGAATCCGGCATGACTTTCGCCAACATGGATGCCGATGCAAAAAACGCAATCTCCCATCGCGGACGCGCTACAGCCAAACTGCTCGATTATCTCAAAAGTCAGATCAGTCTTCAATCTACGTAAGACCGTATCCAACTCCTATCCATCTTTCTGAAAATGAAAAATCTACATATCCTATTCACACTCGCTTTATTGCTGATAAGCGCCGGCTCCCGCGCCGCGATTACCGGCCAATGGGTCATGCACCCTACTTTCGATAACTCTGTCACCAAAGTAATCGACACCCCCACCCGCACGTATTTCATGGGGTATAACCAACAATATAACCCCTCCGTCGCATCCAAAAACACGACCGATCAGACCCTCTTCTATCTCGACAAGGAAGGGGATGAAATCGTAGGCGCTTACCGCGAATACGCTCTTGCTTCCCCGGCAGTCGACAAGATAGAATATAATCCTGCAAAAAAATACCTTCTTATTCTGTATAAGAATCAGGATATCGACCTGCTTTATGATTCAGGCAAGGTCGTCAATATCCCCGCTCTTCTGCATGCCGATATTCCCGGAGCGCGTGGAGTCAACTCCATCGCATTCACACCCTGGGACAACCTTATCTGGCTGGCAACAGAATACGGATATGTGATAATCGACGATGAGAAACAGGAAGTGAAAGACTCCCGCAATTACGGAATCTCCTTCTCGGGAGCATGCCGCGTCGGCGACTACATACTTCTGACCACTCCTACAGCAGCATATCTCGCTCCGGCAGCCGACGGCCGCATATCACTCTCCGACTATCGCAAGCTTGAGTCCGTTCAAGGTGCGGATATTCTCTATCCTCTCAGTTCTACAAAAATTGTCACCAACAATATCGATCCCTCCACATCATCTCCCAATACTATCCGGATGTATAACTTCACGGATGGCGAATTAGTGGAAATGGTAAAACACAACCCCTGGGGCCCCGTGACGTTATTTCCCTGCGAACAGGGCGTTTGCCTCTATTATACAAAGAAATATATCATCTATGGGCGTGAAGGCAACAAGACCGTCATCTATGGCGATCGACCCGAAGAAGACAACGGAATCATGACCTCCGCATCATGGGATCTTAAGAATTTCCAGACTGTACTACCCCGCAAAGGCATCCGCACGATGCAGATCGGGAGCGACGGGAAATCCATTCTTACACGCGACTTTACTCTCCCCAACGCGCCCAACGCTTATTGGAGCCGAGGCATGGCATATCATCCCAAATTTGGAATGCTTGTCAATTCTCATGGCCCGGAGATGATCTTCAATTCTGAGAATGTCAATCAGATTGTAGAGCCCATTCTCCTTTCAGCTCTCTCAGGAGGCAACTGGACCCCTATGTCGCCCGCTTACCGCAATCCTGCCCAGACCAATATCGGGTTCGACCCCTTCGGACTCGCCATTGATCCGGCCGACAACCGATATGTCTACTCAGGATCCCCCTTCTCCGGAATGGTCCGTCTTAACCTCGACGATCCCGACGACATTCTCCACTACTCTTTCCCCGGAGATGCCACTGCCAACCTACCGGGCTACGTAGAAAGTAATCCCATTCAGGAAGGATGGGCACGCCTCTGCCATTATTCGGCGCCGAAATTTGATCATCAGAATACTCTTTGGTCGCAGTTTACCATTCAGGGCGGCGCAGATGCAGAACTTCGCTATCTGACTGAAGCCGACCGAAAAGCATCAAAAGATGCCTCCTCGGCTCGCCCATTCCGGAAACTCATCATCCCCGGCGTGGAGCAAAACATCTTCACCGTCATGACTCCCCTCGCTTCGAGTCATAACCGCAATCTGATTCTCTATACGACCGGAAGCACAATCGTCGTCTACAATCATGCGGGGACGCCCGAGAGTACCTCCGACGATACCCGCGCGACCCTTACAGGCACATTTACCGATCAGGATGGTGGTATAGTGAGCTTATCCGGCATCAACTGCCACTACGAAGACCCGCAGACAGGTTTCGTATGGTTCGGCACTAACAGCGGCGTCTACTATCTCCAGCCGCAGAGCATTCTTCGCGGCCAGACCAATGTCAACCGCATCAAGGTAGCCCGAAACGACGGCACTTCACTGGCCGACTATCTCCTTAACGGAGTCGGGGTACGCGATATCACGACCGACAGCCAGGGACGTAAATGGTTTGGTTCCGCCGGAGCCGGCATCGTAGTCACTTCAGCCGACGGAAAGACTGTACATCAGGAATTTACGACTGCAAACTCCGACATCCCTTCCAACTACATATATAAGATCTGCTATAACCCGGCGTCCAACTCAATGATGGTATCTACCGACCAGGGACTTGCAGAATTCTTCCTCGGAGGCGCAGCCGCTGATGAAGAAAAAGAGGAAGTAAGGGCTTATCCGAATCCGGTAGCTCCGGACTATTATGGATGGGTCACTATCGATGGTCTGCCCGACAATTCTATGGTCAAGATCGTCGACGCTTCCGGCAACCTCGTGCGTGAACTCGGCCGCGCCGAAAGCGGCTCGATCCAATGGGATGTGCTCAACCTCAATAATGCCCGCGTCAAGACAGGCGTCTACTACGTCCTCTCTTCCCCGGCTTCCGGATCAGGAGAATCAAACGTAGCAAAAATCTTAGTAATGAATTAATCTCCCTTCCATCAATATAAATGATGACAAAGACATTAATATTCGGCCTTTTCGCCGCTTCAATATTTCAAGCTTCAGCTGTCAGCATCAATACCCTCCCGGGTCAGCTTGCCGACCGCCTCGCGGAATCCACTCCCGACTCCGAACTTATAATCACCGGCACTGCTGATGCCCGCGATCTTAATATTCTCCGCGCACCGGCATATCCCATCAGGACGCTCGACCTCTCTTCCACCTCGATCACTAATCTGACAGCCGACTCACCCGTGCATCTCGGCAAGACGATGTTTAAGGCAGGCCATCTTCCGGCTTATATTCTATTCAAGGCGCCATATAAGTCAATAGTTCTTCCTTCGGATATCACAGACATTGAAGCCGGAGCCCTCGCCGGAAGCCAAATCGAAGAAATCATCATCCCGGATGGAGTCACCTCTATCGGTGAATACGCCTTCTACGGATGCCATAATCTTAAGAAAGTGACCCTCCCGCAGTCATTACTGACACTCGGACGCGGAGCTTTCGCGGATTGCCCGGCTCTGATCGACATAAACATCGCCGACACAAGACTCACCACTCTTCCGGAAGAATGTCTTGCCGGAGCGGTCTCACTCCGGCTGCTCGACGCTCCCTCTATCATTAAGGTCGAGACCCGCGCCCTCGCAGGGTCCGGAATAGAAAGCCTGGAACTCCCGGGAGTCCGTACGCTCGCCCCCTTCGCGCTTGCGGATATGCACAATCTGGTCATCCTTAGCGTAGGACCTAACGCAACTTTTGATATCGGCACCCTCATGAACTGCAATTCGCTGATTGCTCTTCAGGGAGCGCCCGAAAATCTTCCCGATCTATTCGTCGCCAATTGCAGCAACCTGAATCCTGACGTAATGCTCAGCACTTCGGAATCCATAGGAAAATATGCAATAGCCAACTCGGCCGCCCCGACAATAGTGCTCGGACCCAACGTTGTCAGTCTTGACGAAAACTCTTTCAAAGGGGCTGTCAATCTCACTCATATTGATGCGACCGCTCTCGAAGGAGACGTTCCGGCAATTGCAGACAATGCCTTTGCAGGCATCGACCCGTCAATGGTAAAAGTTAAGGTTGCCGACCGGCATGAGGACCCATGGTTTGCCCATCCGGTCTGGAGCAGATTTGACTTATATTCCGACGCACGACTGACGGATATAGAGGAAATTCCCGATTCGTCTTCATCAATAAAAGTCTATATCGCAGGCAATACACTTCATATAGAAGCTCCTGCTCCTGTAAAAAGCGGAGCGATTTATGATATGTCAGGTCAGATCCTGCTCGATATCCCTGCCGGCGACAATATCATCGATCTTGATATCTCCGATCTCCCTAAAGGTGTGAGCATAGTCAGCGTGAAGACTGCCGACGAATTCAAGGGTATCAAAATCTTACTTTGACAATATAATATCCATTAACCCGGACAAGGACTCAATGCAAATATCCATTGAATCCTGAGTCCGGGATTAACTATTTATGGGAAAAAATAAGCTTAAGAAATTCGCCGAAATGGCAGAGATGAGCAATGTGGTTCAATGCCCGCGTGAAACCCTGATTGCCGGCGGATTCCCTTTGAAAGGCCATTGGCGCGATGAATTCTTCAAAACCGACAGTCCGATAGTTCTCGAACTCGGCTGCGGGAAAGGGGAATATACAGTAGGGTTGGCACGCGTCAATCCCGACCGACTTTTTATCGGCATAGATATCAAAGGAGCGAGAATGTATACCGGAGCCCGACAGGCACTCGACGAAAAGATTCCTAATGCAGCCTTCTTGCGGACCGAGATACAGCTCATCGAAAATTTCTTCGGCCAAGGCGAAGTCGACGAACTCTGGATCACATTCCCGGACCCTCAGATGAAGAAAGTAAATAAGCGACTGACTTCGACGCGCCTGCTGCGCTGCTACCGTAAAATCATGAAGCCGGGAGGAATCATTAATCTGAAGACTGATTCCCCATTCCTTTTCGAATATACCCGCCGACTTGTCGAGCTCAACGGAATGGAGATACTCGATATGTCGACAGATCTCCATAATGAAGGACGCGACGATGCGACCACCCGCATCCGCACCGCCTATGAGACTCAATGGATATCACGCGGAAAATCTATAAAATTCCTCTCATTCCGCCTTGGAGAGGGCGAACTTCAGGAACCCGACGTCGAAGATCTCGAACGCGACGATTACCGGGCAATTCCTCGCTTCGATGCCACGGCGATAGCTAATTAATCTCTCTATAACGGTGCTTACACCATTATAGACGAATGATCATCATATAACCGAACAACCACGAAGTTAATGTGAATCCCGGCTACGGCGCTTGCGCCTTTATAACCGGACAATCACGAAGTTAAAATGACTCTATGTTGCAACTTTACCCTAACCTTATAATCGACGTACTCAAAAACGTCCGTTACCCCGGCAATGGCAAGAGTCTTGTCGAGAACGATATGATTGTCGATGACATGCGCATTGACGGCAATAAAGTTTCATTCTCCATTCTCTTCGAGAAGCCGACAGATCCTTTCATCAAATCCGTAGTGAGAAGCGCCGAAGCCGCACTTCAGCAGGCTATCGGAGACGAACTCGAAATCAAAGGTAATATCTCTGCCAAATTCCGCCATCAACTCCCCAAAGCTCCGGCCAAGCTTCTGCCCGGAGTCAAAAATATCATCGGAGTCTCTTCCGGCAAGGGGGGAGTAGGGAAATCCACTGTTGCCGCTAACCTCGCTATCGCACTCGCTGCTAAAGGCTATAAAGTCGGGCTGCTGGATGCCGATATATTCGGCCCATCGATGCCCAAAATGTTCGGAGTCGAAGACGAAGGAATCTATATGGTCAATCAGGAAGGTAGAGATTGGATTGAACCTATCGAGAAATATGGCGTCAAGATGCTTTCGATCGGTTTTCTGGTCGACAAAGAGAAAGCCGTCTTATGGCGCGGCACTATGGCCTCCAATGCCCTTAAGCAATTGATCGAAGACGCATGGTGGGGAGATCTGGATTATTTCCTTATCGATATGCCGCCCGGCACGTCGGATATCCATCTGACTCTCGTCCAGACTCTGGGCATAACAGGCGTCGTAGTCGTCTCTACTCCGCAGGAAGTGGCTCTGGCTGATGCACGCAAAGGCATCGCGATGTTCCGGGATCCCAAAGTCAATGTGCCAATTCTCGGCATCGTAGAGAATATGGCTTACTTCACTCCACTCCCCCATCCGGAAGAAAAATATTATATCTTCGGAGAAGGAGGCGCAAAGCGCCTGGCTGAAGAACTTGAGGTCAGACTGCTTGCGGAAGTGCCCCTCGTAGCCGGCATACGCGAAGATGCCGACAACGGCGAGCCTACCTCTTTAAAACTTCAGGCTGCCGAACTGACCGGCAATCAGGCTTACCTCAACCCTGAAGCAGAAGCTTTCAAGATATTGAGCGACAATGTCATCAAAGCTGTAGAGGAACGCAACTCAACTCTCCCTCCATCGCATAAAGTCGAAATGCAACGATAAATCATATTACGTAATGAAACGCCTGCTGCTTCTTTGCGCAATTATAATCGGGTCTGTCCTTACGCTCCCTGCTCAGATTATCGGAGGCGAGGCCCCCGAAGAACTGACCGACTCTCTGAAAAAATCCTACAATGGTCCGTTCTTTGGTCTTTATAAAGACAACTACTTCACTGTCGGCACCGCCATAGGCGAAAAGCCGACCAAGTTGAATTCAGATGTCAAATTCCAGATTTCTCTGGCAATACGCCTGACCAACTCGTCGCTACCCTGGGGCACCTACCTCTATCTGTTTTATACCCAGAAGACATTCTGGAATGTATTTCAGAACTCCATGCCCATGCGCGACATGAATTTCAATCCGGGAATCGGACTGACTAAGCCTTTCTTCTCGAAAGGGCGATATGTAGGCAAAATGTCGCTTATCGTAGAGCATGAATCCAATGGGCGCGACGGCGATGCATCCCGCTCTTGGAATCGTATAGCCCTGTCGGGCTCAGCTATAGTCAGCGACTGGCTGATGGTCCATGCAAAATATTGGATTCCGATTGTCGACGGCATGAATAACAAAGACCTCCTCTATTACAATGGACTCTTCCAATGGGGATTTGAACTGACCAGCCGCAATAAACGCTGGCAGGGGGGCTTCACATTCGTAAAGCGTAAGGGCAACTTCTTCAACTGGAACACTATCATCGAGGCTTCATGGCTCGTAGCTCCGAAATCCAATGTCAATCTATTCGCTCAATACTACAATGGTTACGGAGAAAATCTTCTCGACTACAATCAGTTTCATTCGCGCCTGCGCGTAGGACTCGTATTCAAACCTCGACTTTTTTCAGATTTCTAACTCTGCAGTCAGAGTTGGAAATCTAAATAAGTAATAAGTCTGCCGGGGTGCAGATTGGAGGGGATGATAATCTTTAATCTGAAAATTGCTGAATATGTCGATTATTATATTTGCAGTCACATTATTGCTTGTCATGTCCGCAATATTCTACGGACTTGCGCCCTGGAGAAAAGTGGCTGCCTATGAAACCCGGACTACCGGACTGGAGGCATTGCCCAAGATATCGGTAGTAGCATATGCTCTCCGGGATGAGGATGATCTGGAGGAATATATTGATATACTTCTGGCTCAGGATTATCCCGACTTTGAAGTGATTCTTGTCTGCGATGCATCTGCGGAGGCTTCTGCCATGATCTCCGAGAAATATGAGAACGTCAGCAACCTGCACGTGACCTTCATCCCTCCGGGATCGCATAATCTCAGCCGGCGCAAACTCGCCCAGACCCTGGGAATCAAACGCGCATCCGGTGACGTCGTAGTGACTACTTCGACCTCCGTAAAACCGCGTTCCGACAAATGGCTTCGGGCTATGGCCGAACCCTTCGCCGATTCCGAGATAAATATTGCGTGCGGTTATGTCCATCCTACCTTTGCCGACTATAAAGGACCGGCCAAATGGTATCGCCAGATGGATAATGTCCTGACCTCGGCTCAATGGATGGCATCTGCAATCGACGGCCATCCCTATCGCGGCGACGGATATAATCTGGCCTTCCGCCGGCGTCTCTTTTTCGAAGTAAAGGGGTATTCGTCATCACTGACCCTCGTCGACGGCGACGATGATATTTTCATCACTTCAATCAGCACCGGCTCCGATGGAGTCCTGGTCCTCAATCCGGATTCTTTTGTCGATACCCAATGGGAATCCGAAGCCAACCGCATGCATGTCGAATACAAAGACCGCTATGCCTTCACCCGGAAATATCTTCCCAAGGCGCCGTTTATAAGAGCTGCTTCGCTCGCCTGGGCCCAATGGTTTTCATTAGCGGCCCTGATAGGCATCGTAATGACGGCATTGCCTGAAATATTCAGCCTGAAAGCCGGGGCATCATCTGAAATCTCTTCAATTGTCACTCTCGGCCTTGCGATGCTATGCGTAATAGGATTCTGGCTTTATGAGATTATGACCTATCGTCGGCTGGCCTCACGCCTTGAGGCGGTAAGACTCTTCTGGGGTGTAATTCCCTTCATGCTCTGGCGACCTGTCGGGAACTTCATATTTTTCCTGAATCACTATCCTTCGAGAAAAAGCCATTATACCTGGATCCGGCATTGAGGTAATTTTCTCTTTCCGCTACTCCCTGTTTTGCTTCCTGAATGACGAAGGATTGTCAGTTTGACTCCCTCGGATGCCCGATATTTGGACGATATTTATTATCTTTGCATTTTCAGGAACCAACGGCCAACTTACGATTCCCTCGAATCGAAGAGGCATGAGAGTTTTACCAAACTATCATTCATGGAGGAAATCATCCCGAAAATAGACCGCGAGGCGATCCTCGCAGAGTTGACGCCGGAGTGTCTGCTTCGCCAGACCAATAAGGCCAATAATCTCATATACATAGTCGACGCCCTCAATGCGCCCAATACGATGCGCGAAATCGGACGCCTGCGCGAAGAAGCTTTCCGCGGAGCCGGAGGTGGCACCGGGAAAGCCTGCGATATCGACGAATTCGATAAAATGGATCCTCCCTGCCGTCAGCTCATCGTCTGGGATCCGGTAGCTCAGGAGATAGTAGGGGGTTACAGGTTTATCCTCGGACGCGACGTTAAGATCGAAGATGGCATACCGCGCATCGCTACCTCTCATATGTTTGACTTCTCTCCCGAGTTCATTTCCCGATATCTTCCGAGGACTCTGGAATTAGGCAGATCTTTCGTATCTCCATCCTATCAAGTTTCCGGAGCGGGACAGAAAGCTCTCTATTCCCTCGATAATCTATGGGATGGCCTCGGAGCCCTGACGGTAATCTATCCGGAGATAGAATACCTCTTCGGCAAGGTGACGATGTATCCCACATTCGGCGAATACGCCCGCGACCTCATCTTAGGATTTCTCCGCAAGCATTTTTATGACCGCAGCGGCCTTGTAAGGCCTCACCATCCGTTGCCGAGTAAAGCAGATTCGCAGGCGGTGAGATCAGTATTCAATGGTGAGACTTTTCGCGATGACTATAAGATTCTTCATTCGCTGATAAGACAGATGGGAAAAAATATCCCTCCTCTGGTCAATGCCTACATGTCGCTATCCCCGACTATGAAGATGTTCGGGACTGCGATCAACTATGGCTTCGGCAAGGTTGAGGAGACAGCAATATTCCTCAAGATATCGGAGATAGTAGAGGAAAAGAAAAAAAGACACATCATGTCGTTCAAAAGCCAGAGAGATATATAAGCAGATTATTATAATTACAATAAGTAAGTGAGAAAAATTAATGAACATATAAAAGGAAGTTATTTTTGAGCTGATTTGAGCTTGTCAGTCAGTCGCATACTCCGTATGCGACTGACTGACAAGCTCGAAGCAGCCAAAAAGAACAAGTTTTATTGTTCAAGTAATTTTAATCACAAATATCGTTTAATTTTTGGAACTTACTTATCAGCTTAATTTTAGGATTATTTTCGAACATACTTCGATCAAATTTATATGAAAAATGTAGCAGTGACCGGGGCAGACGGGTTCATAGGCTCGCATCTGACTGAAGCTCTCCTTGCCGAAGGCTATCATGTCCGCGCTCTTGCCCAATATAATTCTTTCAATAACTGGGGCTGGCTCGAAGGTCTTGACCATCCCAACCTCGAGATTATGACAGGCGATGTGCGCGACCCGAATTTCTGCCGGGAGTTTGTCAAAGAGCGCGACACGGTCTTCCATCTGGCAGCCCTGATAGCCATCCCTTACTCTTACGTAGCTCCGGACTCCTACGTCGATACCAACGTCAAGGGGACTCTCAACATATGCCAGGCATGCCGCGATGCCGGCACTGAACGTCTGCTCGTCACCTCTACCTCTGAGGTCTACGGCACAGCACGCTACGTACCCATCGATGAAAATCATCCCCGACAGCCTCAGAGCCCCTATTCGGCCTCGAAGATTGGAGCGGATGCGATCGCGATGAGTTTTTATAACGCTTTCGAGATGCCTCTGACTATCGTGCGCCCCTTCAATACCTACGGTCCGCGGCAGTCGGCCCGCGCCATCATCCCGACAATAATTTCCCAGATCGCTGCAGGAGAACGCGAAATCAAGGTCGGTGACCTCTCGCCCACACGGGATTTCAATTTTGTCAGCGACACGGCTCAAGGATTCATAGCCCTTGCCCGCTCACCTCTGACTATAGGACAGGAGGTCAATATCGCCACAGGCACTGAAATATCCATGCAGGACACTCTCTCCACCATAGCGCAACTGATGGACGCCGACATCAATTGGGTAAAGGATCCGGCCCGAATCCGACCTGCCGGCAGCGAAGTCTTCAGACTCTGCGGCGATAATACAAAAATCACCGAACTGACCGACTGGAGACCCCGTGTCGATATCCGTGAAGGACTCCGACTTACGATCGAATGGTTCTCAAACCCCGACAACCTCGCACGCTATAAAACTAATATCTACAACGTATGAAGCAATCTATCAATATATTGATGCTCGGAGGCGCCCGCCGGGTATCCATGGCCGAACAACTCATCCGCTCCGGACAGCGATTGGGCTACGACGTCAAGATCATCAGCTATGAGTTGATGAAGGAAGTCCCCATAGCCATTATAGGCGAGGTCATAGTAGGCCTTAAATGGAGCGATCCTGAAGTGGTCAGCGACATCAGCCACATCTGCAAGGAGAAAGAGATCAATATGATTCTCCCCTTCGTCGACGGTGCGATTGAGGTGGCGGCCCGATGCAAGCTCGAACTCCCGAATGTATTCGTACCGGTAATAGAACCCGGATTGGCCGAGATCATGTTTGACAAGGTAGAGGCGGCAAAAGTCTTCAAAGAAGCGGATTTAGCTATCCCGCGCACATATTCCGTACTTAACGCAGAAATGCCCGCCATAGCCAAACCGCGCCATGGCTCCGCTTCGCGTGGCATCAAAGTCTTCAACACTATCGAGGCCCTGATGCATCTCGAGAACCTTCAGGATTATCTTGTACAGGAATATATCGCCAATAACCGCGAGTTTACCGTAGATTGCTATATCTCTCAGGAAGGCGAGATTCTGGTGACAGTACCCCGCCTGCGCATGGAGATAATGGGAGGCGAGGTCACCCGCACTCAGACTCTACGCTCCGAACGCCTCATAGCCATGAGCCGCAAGGTGCTTGAGAAATTCAATTTCCGCGGACCGGTCACCCTACAATTCCTGGAAGATCTTGATTCCGAGCGCTTCATGCTCATGGAAATCAATCCCCGCCTCGGTGGCGGCGTCCTATGCTCTATTTTCGCCGGAGCCCCGATCACGGATTATCTGATTCGCGAAGCACTCGGCATGCGCGTCTCTCCCTGCGACGACTGGATTTCAGGAACTCTCATGGCCCGCTACCAGAAAGAAGCCATCTTCTTCAACAACGAGCCTGTCAAAATCTGATTCTTCCCATATCCCTAACTTCCATCAATCCCATGTCGTCACGCCATATCATAATAATCGCCGAAGCCGGAGTCAACCATAACGGTGATCTTAGACTTGCCCGCGAGATGGTCAAGGCCGCAAAAAAAGCCGGAGCCGATTACGTCAAATTCCAGACAGCGAAGCCCGAACTCGTCATTTCCTCGATCGCCCCTAAAGCGCAGTACCAGAAATCCACTACCGGCGAGGCGGAGACGCAACTGGAGATGTGCAAGGCTATCCATCTCCCTCTGGAAGACTATGCAGGACTCAAGCAGCTATGCGAAGAGGAAGGCATAGGATTCATGTCGACTCCGTTCGATCTTGTCTCCATCGATCTTCTTACCGAACTGGGCCAGGATTGGATGAAAGTCCCCAGCGGAGAAATCACCAATCTACCCTATCTCCGCAAGATCGCCAAGGCCGGGCAACCCGTAATCCTTTCGACCGGAATGGCTACAATGGAGGAGATCGATGATGCAGTAAGGATTCTGACCGGATGCCATCCGGATTATCCTTCGCAGTCAAATCTCACAAAGAATGATATTATCGTGCTGCATTGTACGACTGAATATCCTTGCCCATATCCTGACGTCAATCTCCGGGCTATGCTTTCGATACGCGACCGCCTCGGAGTGCGCGTGGGATATTCCGACCATACCCGCGGTCTTGAAGTCAGTCTGGCCGCTGCAGCTCTGGGAGCGGAAGTAATCGAAAAGCACTTCACTTTATCCCGGCTTCTCCCCGGACCGGATCACAAGGCTTCACTCGAACCGGATGAATTAGCTGCCCTTGTCAGACAGATACGCCACGTCGAAGCAGCTCTGGGCAATGGAATAAAACGACCGGCCGATTCGGAGATTCCTAACATCGAGGTTGCCCGCAAGAGTATCATAGCCGCGCGCCCGATCAAGAAAGGAGAAGTCTTCTCGGAAGATAATCTGACTGTCAAACGTCCGGGCAACGGCATCTCTCCCATGCGCTGGGACGATATTATCGGCCTTCAGGCCGACCGGGATTATAATTACGACGAACTTATCTCTTTATGAAAATAGCCATCGCCACAGGCACCCGCGCTGATTGGGGACTGCTTCAGCCTCCCGCCCGGGCGCTCCGCTCTATGGGAGCCGACATCTTAATAATGGCAACTCATCAGCATCTGATGCCGGCGATGGGAAATACTATTCAGGAAATCCGCGACGACGGTTTCGAGCCGGCTGCCATCTTTCCTGCCAAGGGCACAGCGCCGGAGATAATGGCAATGGCGGCCGCAGGAGCATCCAGGGCTTTGACCGATCTGCGGCCGGACGCGCTGCTCCTTCTCGGCGACCGATGCGAGATGCTCGGCATAGCATCCGCAGCTCTGCTCAGCGGCGTCCCTATAATCCACATAGCGGGAGGCACTGTATCTGAAGGAGCCTTCGATGACTCCGTGCGTCACGCAATTACTAAAATGGCGACCCTCCATTTTCCGGAGACCCGGCTCTGCGCCGAGAGAATCATCCGGATGGGGGAAGACCCCGAAAGAGTCCGGGCCGTAGGAGCGATAGGAGTAGAAAATTCAATCAAAGTTAAGAGGATGACCCGCTGTCAGCTTGCCGAATCACTTGAGGGATGGGATCCGGGCGAAAAATTCCTGGTCGTCACTCTGCATGCCGCTACCCTCGAGGAGGTCTCTCCTCTCGAAGTCCAGGAGAATCTCTTACGAGCCCTCGCTAAAATGCCGGAGGATTTCAGATTCATCCTGACTTATCCTAATTCCGACATCGATCCGCAGCCTCTCATCGAATCTCTCAGGAGATTTGAGAAAGATATGGGCGACCGCGTCAAAGTCGTCCCGTCTCTGGGACGACGACGCTATCTTTCGGCAGCCGCACTCAGCAGCGGCATCGTCGGAAATTCATCCAGCGCGCTTGTCGAGACCCCATCCTTAGGAATAGGGAGTCTGAATATAGGACAGCGTCAGAAAGGCCGTGAATGCGGAGAGGCCGTGATTCACTGCGGCGTATCCGAAGATGAGATCGGCAGCGGCCTTAAGCGCCTCATTTCTCCCGACTTCCGTCAGCTTGCCGCTGCCGCAGAGAATCCCTACGCCGGTCATGACACTGTCAACCGGATAGCGACTGAAATCCTCTCCTTCCCTTTTCATCCTTTCCCTCAAAAACATTTCTTCTCATGAAATATCTATATCTGATTCCGGCCCGAGGAGGAAGTAAAGGTATACCCGGGAAAAACATAAAGCCGCTCGGAGGCGTTCCATTAATAGGCCATTCCATCCGCCATGCTCTCGAAGCCGGCGCTGATCCGGCCGATATCGTGGTCTCTACTGATTCCGAAGAGATTGCCGTGACAGCGCGGAAATGCGGTGCCTCAGTCCCTTTCCTGCGTCCGGCGGCCCTTGCGACCGACACTTCTTCATCGCGTGATGCCATTCTGCATGCTTACGATGCACTGAAAGCCGCAGGAAAAAAATATGACGCGATAGTACTGCTTCAGCCGACATCCCCTTTCCGCAGGCCGGAGGATATTGTCAATGCGGTGCAAGCCTACGAGGATGCTGTCTGCAAAGCCGAATCCGACGCAGAAATCCCCGGCATGGCGGTATCTGTAGCTGAAGCACGTACCAACCCCTACTATTCCGCATTTGAGACGGATGCCGATGGATTCCTGCATATCTCTAAAGGCGACGGGCAATACACCCGACGCCAGGACGCCCCTAAGGTATTCGAATTCAACGGCGCCGTATATGTCATCAATCCGGAGCTTCTGAGGGAGCATGAAATCTCAAGATTGCCCCGGATTATCCCCGTAGAGATGCCTGCCGACCGAAGCCTCGACCTCGACACTCCCCTGGATTGGGAACGCGCGGAACAGAAAATGAAACTGCTATGAATATCTGACTATGAACGCTAAGACTGATTCGCCGACAGTAGCCCAACAAGACAACCGACTGCTTGAACTTGCCAACGCTCCCGTCTGGAAGCTGCTGATCAAGTATAGCCTGCCGGCCGTCATCGGCACTGTAGTCTCGGCTCTGTACAATATCATCGACTCTATTGTCATCGCTCATGCGATCGACGATCCCAACGTAGTGGCAGGCATCGCCGTGACCTTCCCGGTCATGACCTTGGCTACCGCCCTGGGGATGTTGATAGGAGCCGGCGCCGCGACACGCATATCGATAGTGCTTGGACAGAAAGACCATCGCATGGCCGAGATTATCCTGGGCAACAGCGTGCAGCTTACCATCCTTATAGGATTGGCTTATATCACGGTCTTCGCAATTTTCGTAGAGCCTATCCTGAAGATGTTTGGCGCCTCGGCAGCCACTCTTCCTTACGCCAAAGAGTTCATACTCTGGATTCTGCCGGGAATGGTCCTGATCAATCTGACCTTCTCTTACAACAACGTCATGCGCGCTTCAGGCTATCCTGGCAAAGCGATGCTGACTAATATCATGGGAGCGGTCTTCAATTGCATCCTGGCTCCTCTGTTTCTCTTCGTCTTCAAATGGGGAATCCGCGGAGCGGCAATAGCTACGGATATCTCTATGCTTATTACCGGGATATGGGTAATGAGCCATTTCTTCAATAAGAAGAATACTCTGCATTTCGTCCGCGGCACATTCCGCTTCAATTGGGATGTCATCAGATCAGTACTCTATATCGGCATGGCTCCGTTTCTTATCAATGTCGCCGGATCGGTCATCAATGCCATTGTCAATAACTCTCTGCTCAAATACGGCGGCGACAACGCAATCGCAGCTGTAGTCGTCTTCAACCGGTTTGTGACAATCTTCGTATTCATCGTGATTGGCATCTGCCAGGGAATGCAGCCGATTATCGGTTATAACTACGGCTCGGGCAAATTCGACCGACTCTTCCGGACGCTATGGCTGGCGGCGGGGACTTCGTTGATAATCACTGCTTGCGGATCCCTCACCGGACATTTTATCCCTGATAAAGTCGCCTCCATGTTCATGACTGACGGCGAGCAGATTAAAGCCGCCGTAAACTGCCTGTCGATAACCACTCTGGGATTCTGGATGGTAGGATTCCAGATCGTCTCTACCAATTTCTTCCAGAGTCTCGGCATGGCCGGAAAGGCTATATTCCTGAGTCTTACGCGCCAGATTATCTTCATGATTCCCCTGCTTCTGATCCTCCCTCCGAAGTTCGGGCTCAACGGGGTATGGTCATGCTTCCCGATCAGCGACTGCATCTCGACGATCGTGGCGACCTGCATGCTGCTCTATCAGATACATCATATCAGGAAGGCTACTCTTCAATAACCGTAAAGTAAATGAATCTCACACCTATAGCTAAAGCAATCTTCCGGCGCGACAGCGCCCGCATCGACGCATGGAAGGATCTGACTCCTGAGATCCAGATCCGCCAGCTGCGCTGGCTCCTTTTCAAAGGGGTCGAGACGGAGTATGGACAACGCTATGGATTTGAGAAGATGCTCCGATCCGAAGATCCGCGCAAGGAATTTGCCGAAGCGGTCCCGATGGTCGGATATGAAGACCTGCGCGCCGATATCATGCGCATGGCCGCCGGACACGAGGATGTCCTATGGCCCGGGAAGTGTCTCAACTTCGCTCAATCGAGCGGCACGTCGGGAGGAAGATCGAAACTTATTCCGGTGACGCGCGACTCTCTGCGCGTCAATCACTACGCCGGAGGGAGCGACGTCGTCGGGCAATATCTGCGTTGCTTCCCGGAAAGCAGAATGTTTAGTGGCAAGGGGCTTATCCTCGGCGGAAGTTTCGACACTCAGATTAAGGTGAGCAATCCGAAGGTCAAGATAGGCGACCTGTCGGCAACTCTCATCGACGATATCAACCCTCTGGCCAATCTATTCCGTATCCCTTCAAAGAAGATAGCACTTATGAAGGATTGGCATTCCAAGCTCGATCTTATAGCCGGGAGCGCCATCAAAGAGAATATCACCAACCTCAGCGGAGTCCCCTCCTGGATGCTCCGCGTAATCCTCAGGGCGCTCGATATGGCCGGCGTCAACTCCACCCAAGAGATATGGCCCGGTCTGGAGGTCTTCTTCCACGGCGGAATCTCCTTCGAGCCATACCGCGAGGAATATGCACGCCTGACCGCCCCCGGGAAGATGAATTATTTCGAGACTTACAATGCATCCGAAGGATTCTTCGCCACTCAGGCCTCACGTGACAACGACGGAATGCTCCTGCTCATCGACCGCGGGATATTCTATGAGTTCATGCCCATCGACAACCCGACACCGTCTCCCCTTACCGCCGAACAGCTTGAAGCGGGAAAAGTCTACGAGATGATCATCTCTTCATGCAATGGACTATGGCGATATCGACTGGGCGACACGGTTGAGGTGACCGACGTGAATCCTGTCAAACTCCGGGTTGCCGGGCGCACAAAATCCTTCATCAATGCCTTTGGAGAGGAACTGATGGAGAATAATGCCGAGCGTGCGATGGCAGCCGCATGCAGCGCTACCGGCGCTCAGATAAGCAATTATACGGCCGGCCCCGTCTATGCCCATGGCCGAAAAAAAGGACGGCATCAATGGCTTATAGAATTTGATCAGCCACCGGCGGATATCACTACATTCCGCGAAGTCCTCGACTCCGAACTTAAGAACCTCAATTCGGATTACGCCGCCAAACGCTTCGACGGCATCTTTCTGGACGCTCCGGAGATCATACCCGTGGAAGCCGGCACTTTCGATACCTGGCTGAATCAACAGGGAAACCATAAACTCGGCGGACAACGTAAAATTCCCCGCCTGCGCAATGACCGCTCGATACTCGACTCTATACTCGGAAAATAATAAAAAGAGGCATCCTGCGTTATAACTAATAGTATGGTTTTACCTACGGCGAAATGCCGTTGAATACACTTTTTTACTTCTGTCTTTTCAAAGGCGATCAATGCCACTGACATAAATCATGAATCTGAAAAGTAATTTCCTTATAGTCACTCTTCTTACTGCTTCCCTTGCGTCCAATGCCGAAGTCCCCGGGCAATGGGTAAGCCATCCGACACTGGATATATACTCTTACCTCCAATATTCAAAATTTACAAGCGCCAACGTCGCCCAGGCCACTAATAATGTCCAGAAATTGATCGAGGGCGAGCGCTATGTCTACGCTCTCATTACGGGCGGACTCTATCTCAACGCCCCGGCTCCCAACGAACTATATGAGGAATCGGGGTATGCCTATAACCATACGCCGCTTATTCTGGCTCGTTACGACAAAAATGACGTCGACGGCAGAATGGAGCCGGTAGCTACGCGCCTGGCCACTTCCGGACTCAATGTGACCGCCATTGAATATTCGCAACCGCAGAAATGTCTTGCAGTCGGATATGACAACGGATGCTTCGATCTGATTTATGACGATGGAAGGATCCTCTCTAACGATGATCTCAAGCACTTTAACCAGCCCGGAGGGCTGAAATTCCGCAGCTTTTCCTTTACTCCGGATGGAGGAAAGGTGGTCATCGGAGCCGACTTCGGCCTTGTAATTGCCGATATGGCTACCGCCTCGATCGAGAAGACATGCAATTTCTCTCAAGGAGTCGATTTCGCCAATATATTCCAAGGTAATGTCATCCTTTCTGCCGACGGAATACTTCGCGCATTCCCGGCAGGGTCTTCCCCCCGGACTCTTGATGAAACAATCCCCCTGAAATCCTCGGCCGCAGTAGCCCCGGCAGGAATATTGGATCACGACTGCATAAAATCACGCTTCGGACTCTATCCGGTAAGCGAAAACACGATCCTCTTTTTCGCCCCGGCATTGGCGTCCAACGTCGATGGCATCTCTATCAACGTGCTCACCATCCCGGAAAATCCCTTTGAAGATGAATGTCGGGTAGCAAACCTCGCGTCCACATCCGTCAATTATAAGATTCTCGGATCCTTCGAGTCAATGATTCCCGGATATCGGGATCAAGCCCTCATATCCCCTACTCAGAAGGGCTGGATGTTTCATAACGAGACCGACATCTACATGCTTGATATCCTCGGACATCCGGTAGATTACTCTTCTTCTTCCGCTGAGGCTGACTATAAGAAGGCGTTTTTTTACACTCTGAAAAAGGATACGAAAGCCGGCTCTGACAATCAGGCCGGCGCTCCGAGATATAAGAGTTGCGCTACATATGACGGCCGGGATTTCCGGTTGTTCGTGCCGCGTCAGGGTTTCTCACAGATCCATGTCGAAGGAGTTACCTCCGGAGCCAAATGGACTAATGTCGACGGCGGAAAGATCGTTGAACTCAACGCTCTGGCCGCAGGCATGCCCAAGGAACTCAAGTATTCTCAGAAATACGGTCTTCTCGCACGCAGCGATGGCAGAAGCCATAGTTTCCGACCCGATAACGGTCATTCCGATGGTCTGTCGGCTTATAAAGACGGCAAATGGGACGTCCATACCGTTTCGAAGACCAATTATAAGAAGGGGTGGCTATATACGGCTACCACACTTCTCTTCGGCGATAGCCGCGGACTCTCCGCTGATCCTGTCTTCCCGGATTATGTCTATATGTGCAGCCAGGAAAAGGGGATACGCAGGCAGAATCTTGCTGACCCGGAGGATATAATGATGATGACACGAAGCAATTACGCTCCCAATTTTGCCAACAGAGTCATCGTCACCCAGCCTCAGAACGGCAGCGAATATCCTGCATTGGCTGCCTTTTCCGATTTCGATTACGATAACGACGGCACACTATGGACTGCCTTTTGCCGCCTCGATACCGAGACAGAGCCCGTACATGGCGAGCTATGGTATTGGACTGCCGCTGATCGCGGAGAAGTAAAGGATAAAAATTCTTATCCCGGGCATGAAATGAAAATAATCGAGATCCCGGGAATCAACGGTCCGATGCACGGCTCCGTGTATGCTCTCAAAACGGAAAAAAATAAGAATCTGATCGTCCATATCGCCAATAATACGTGGTATGACAGCTACGTTTACGACCACAACGGCACCCTTGATGACACGTCGGATGATAAATGGGTAGTGCTTAAAAATATAATTGATCAGAATGATGATGAGCAGGAACTCCTGACCTGGCCTTACGGTTTCATCGAGGATCCTGTCGACGGCACATTCATCATCGGCACCCGCTACGGAATCTACACTACTACCCGCGAGGATCTCTTTAGCAATGAGCATCCTAAACTAAGACTCGTCCAGCCTACTCGCGAATCCGACGGATCTTTCATCAATAACTTCGGCATCGGAGGCAACTACGGCGTAGTGGGAATGACATTAGATGCAGAAAATCGCAAATGGGTGGTGCTCGATAATGGACATGTCTATTGCCTGTCGCCTGACATGTCTACCGTGATTCAGGAATTTACTCCCGATAATTCGGTCCTTCCCAATACTACCTATCTCAGCATCCTCTATAATCCCGCCTCCAACTCCATTTTCGTCGGATGTTACTATGGGCTTATGGAGTATTGTCTGGCGGGCGGAGATCATCTCTACGCCAAGTCGACTCCTTCCGTATCCCCCCGGATCATTGAGCCTCACTATGGAGGATACGTCAATATATGCGGGCTGGAAGATTCCGGAGAGTATATACTTCTGGATAGCGACGGCAATGAGATCGCACTCCCCAAATCAAAAGAAGGAAGACTTCAGCTTCACCCTTCAGATTATCCCGCAGGAGAATATCGTCTGAAAGATTACTCTGACGTCTATTTCATCATCAATAAATAAAAAATTTAAGTTTCGCCTGCGCGAAACTTAAATTTTTTCATCTGAATTGAAAGATGGCATCGACTGAAAGCAGACACCCCTATTATCCCTTGATGGACGCCATGCGCTACGTATTGGCCATCTGCATTATAGTCAGCCATTTCTTTACTCTCAATAACTACGGAAGTCCGCTGACGCTCGTGTCTTACTATTTCGTGGCGGGCTTCTTTGCGATCGCAGGCTTCGTGGTCTATCCTACTTTTGAGCGCTCCGACTCTCTTCTGAAGTATATCCGGCGCAGGGCGCGCCATATACTTCCCCCTTATTTCTTCATAGTCTTGATATGCGCCGTAGGATTCGCATTCATTTCGTCATTATCGCTGAGGGAGTATTTTACTTCGCCCGAACTGTATAAATACCTTGCCGCCAATCTGACTTTTCTTAATTGGCTGCATCCCTCGCTGCCGGGAGTGTTTGACACTCCGCAGTTTGCTACCGATTCGGTCAATCCGTCGCTTTGGACGATGAAAGTCGATTGGTGTCTCTACCTTTCGGTGCCGTTGGTATTCGGAATTATCCGCCGGCTGCGCCTCAACCGGATTTGGGTAGTGATCTCCCTTATAATCTTTTCTATTCTTTACCGGCTCGGTTTCGTGATGCTTTACATTGAGACCCAAAAAGAGATCTACGACATTCTTGCCCGTCAATTTTTCGGCCAGATGGCTTATTTCTATTCCGGGATGCTTATCTACTTTTACCGTAAAGAGATAGAAAAGCGGCTCTCAATCCTGACTATTGCCGCAGGAATACTCTTTATCCTTGCGATTACGGTCATTCCTTTCGGAAATATTGTCGTATGTCCGGCAGCTTTAAGCATGCTCATACTGGGGATTTCTCTTATAAAAAGTACAGATTCGCGCTGGCGTCATCGTTATAATTTCTCTTTCGAGATGTATCTGTTCCGCGCTCCTGTCATCCAACTTGCGATCTTCTTCGGAATAGGATCTCTCCCCCGCTGGCAGAATTTTGCGATTATATTTCTGGCGACGATAATAGTCAGCATTCTCTATAAATACGCCTTTCTCTACTTAAAGTCGCTGAAAAAGGCATAGTTCATTTAATCCAAATCAAAGCCAAATCAAAGCCGATTTTGCATATATGCGGATTTTTTGCTATCTTTGCAAGCTGATTTTACTCTCTGACTATGTTTAACTTATCTACAGATAATTATTTACGCTCCACTATAGTCCTGACGATCGATACGATCACCTCGATGATTGCATCCGGCATCGTCATTCTATTCGTATATCTCCTCGGAGCAGAGTCGATCGTGACCAACGGATTTATCCTGACCTGGCTCATGACTGCCCTTGTAGGTTCGGTTCTGGGATTTGTCGCGACGAGCGCCTACAAACTCGTCATAAGATTCTCTACACTCCGCGATCTGGCTCGGCTCTGCATGGCGGTAGGATGCAAGGAAATCATTCTGCTGATGGGAATATCCCTGTTTGTCCCGCAACTCACAGCCCGGATCGTCATGATGCTTATCCTGACCGATTTCCTCATTACTATCGCCGGCCTGCTCCTGACGCGAGTCATCATGCTGACTATATATTGGCTCGCACGCCGCGGGCAGATGGATTCTGATGGAAAGACCAAAATCCTCGTCTACGGAATCGGGGAGAAATCAGTCGCCATGCTCACACGCCTGCGCATATCCCCGCATTTTACGGTAGAGGGCTTCCTGGATACCGAAAATAAGGAGCTGAACAAGAATCTCCTGATGGGCAAACCGATCTATCATTTCAAAGATACGACCGACCTGCTGCGCATACGCGAGCAGCATCAGATCCAAGGCGTGCTGTTCGCCTATCTTCCCGATGCCCGCGATGAAAAAAATCGTCTGATTCCGGCTTGTCTGGAATTAGGGCTCAAGACGTATATCGCCCCGAGCATCGACGAAGTGAAGGATGGAAAATTCAATGCCAACTCGATCCGCAACATCAAGATCGAAGATCTTCTCGGGCGTCCGGAGATTGAAATCAATATGAGGGAGATCCGCGAATCAATGTGCGGTAAAACCGTGCTTGTGACAGGGGCCGCCGGGTCAATCGGCTCGGAACTTTGCCGCCAGCTCGCGCAACTGGGAGTCAAGCATCTGCTCATGTTTGACAATGCCGAGACTCCGCTCCATAATGTACGTCTGGAATTTGAGGAAAAATATCCAAGCCTTTATTTCACTCCGATCATCGGCGATGTCCGCCTGCTCGACCGGCTCGATTACGTCTTCAGCAAATATCGCCCCGAAATCGTATTCCACGCCGCTGCCTACAAGCATGTCCCGCTGATGGAGGAGAACCCCTGCGAGGCTATTATGGCCAATGTCGTCGGATCCAGAAACGTGGCCGACAAATGCGTGGAATACGAAGCTGAAAAGATGGTCATGATCTCTACCGACAAGGCTGTCAACCCGACCAATATAATGGGATGCACTAAGCGACTCGCAGAAATCTACGTCCAGTCGCTCGGTCTTGCTATCGAAAACGGCTCGGTCAAAGGTAAGACCACATTCGTCACTACCCGATTCGGCAACGTCCTCGGCTCCAACGGCTCCGTGATACCTCGCTTTGCCGAGCAGATCGAGAAGGGAGGCCCGATCACTGTCACCCATCCCGATATCCGCCGATTCTTCATGACAATCCCTGAAGCCTGTCGACTCGTGATGGAGGCCGCTACAATGGCCAACGGCACGCAGATCTTCGTCTTCGACATGGGAGTCCCCGTCAAAATCGATGATCTCGCGCGCCGTATGATCTCGCTGGCCGGATTCCAGCCTGACGTCGATATCTCTATTCAATACACCGGGCTGCGCCCGGGTGAGAAACTTTATGAAGAAGTGCTCGCCACAAAAGAAAACACTCTCCCGACCGATCATGACCGCATCTTCCGCGCAAAAGTACGCGAATATGAATATGTAGCCGCCTCGGAATGTGTAGATCGTCTGAGAGAATATGCAATAGCCGAAAACAAATACAACACGGTAATCCTAATGAAAGCGACAGTCCCGGAATTCATCTCAAAGCACTCTATTTTCGAAAAATTCGACAAGTAACCCCTACCTGTCACTTATTACCTGTTACTTCTTGCCTGATCCTCCTTTCGCAAGCGAAAGGAGGATCAGGCAAGTTTCGCATCAAGACGAGCCCCTTCGAGAATGAAGGAGTTGTAGCTCTCAAGGATATCGAGTAAGGCCGTCATCGCCTGGCGCGTCTGCTGATTATAGAGGGTGCCTGATACGCTCCCGTTGTTGAGTTTCCCTTCAAGCGCACCATTTACACCGCTGACATCCTCAAACATCTTCAGCTGAATATTGAGCAGGTCGGTGATGCCGGCCTGCGAAGCCCCGCCGCTGACCTGCTGCGGAAGCGGCATTCCAGCTTTCGGACGAAACAGTATCACGCCATTGAAGCGACTCCACTCATCGCTTATTTCATCTATATCCACATCATCGGGCAGAGCCGACTCGGGGAAAAGAAGAACGCCCTTGGCAGAAGAACGTATAACCCAATCGTAAAGGGTGATAAGGCGGTTGGTATGACGTTGCTGATCTATTACATCGGCTACAAAGCTATGGATTTCCCCGTCGATAAATGGATATGCTTTCCACACATAAGGATGGCCTCCTCCGGGTATTGGTGAGATCCCTTCGGCAAGGACATGACCGTCAGGCGCCAGATAATGATACCGCCAGACATCCTCTACAATCCATTGCATTGCAATCCGCCCGGAGAGGATTTCTTCCTCGTGGTCCGCACGGAAAGCGTCGTATTCCTCCCCTTCGATTTTGTAAAGAGAGCCTGAAATCCGGTCATGGATCCGATATCTCTCCGCCGATTCGCGGGTCCACAATTCTATGACGCGGCATAGCCCCGGGGCCGAAGGCCTGTAAAAATCTCGCGCTGAAGCAAGCTCATCGGTTCCGAAGGCTCCCGCCGCATCGGGCACACCTCCGCAGGAGCGGAAGAATACTGTAGAGGAACCGAGTCCTGCATCTTCACCATAAATTTCCTTCAATCGGACTACATCCTCCCTGCAGCGGGCCATGGAAGCACATAGCGTAGGGAAATCGAGATCATGGAGCTGCCCTATCATGCGGGCATCCCAGCCGCGAAAATCTCTTGTAGAGGAATCTACGAAAAAAGCATCGGGAGCTACATAACTCGTCAGCGCTCCGGCCGGCGCCATGACGGCCATCCCGCTCTGCGGAGGCGCAAGAGACTTCCTATGCACGGCCAGGCCTGATATCAGAAATTCCTCCATCGTGCGCGCATGAAGTTCATCAAGTCGATTGCGCTCAGCGTTGAGCAGCAATCTGCCATAGGTCTTTTGTTGTCGAGGATCATCTATCGAAATCTCAAGCTTTTCCGGCGATGGATAAGCATACTGATTCCGGAAGACACCGAGTACGCTGCGCACGAGCCGGCGTATTAGATTGTTCTTGAGCGGCACGTTGCCTTGGCTCCGTATATAATCTTCCTCCTTCATTCGCTGCCCGTCGACCTCTATCATGTCTTCCCATTGACGTCCGTAGCAATAGCGTTTACAACGCTCTCTGTCGCTACGGAATTTGCTCATCGCCTGCCAATGCCGGGAAGCGGCCGCCAGGAGCTCGGGATGGCGCGTCGAGAAGCGCTCAATCTCTTCAGGTTCATTCATTTTCATAATTCCAATTTTAGTTTCAAATATTCATTATATTACTTATCACTTTTTTAAGGTTCGCAGGCAAACCTTAAAACACTGCCTCCGTCACCCTGAGCCTGCGTCCTGCGCGACGCTCCGGTGAGGAGCGCCGCCTGCGGGGCGCTTCCATCTCGTGGAGCGCGATATGCAGTCCGATTGCCCGCGTCATCAAAAGATCATCATGGGCGCCCGCTATAGCTCCATAACTGCCGTTTGGACGCCGCTCATAGCTTAGAAACTCATCGAGTGCCGCGTCACTCCGCTCTTCGTACAGACATTCTCTGACCACTCTGATCAGGGTCGCGATTATCATCGGCTTGGTTGCGGCGTTGGTATGGAATCCGAGCCGGAGTTCCTGACCCTGCCTGAGATTTTCAATTCCGCTTCGCCGGGCATATAGATTAGGATAAGCATCGCGTATCTGATAAAGTATATAGGGAAGTTCGGCGCCGTCTACCATTCGTGCGGGTTCGCGGCTCTCCAGAGAATTGCTCTCTATGACCAGAAGCGCTTCATCATAGTAGGCTGCAATCCGCGCCGCTCTCCATGCAAGCTGATCCCAGTCGCAATGGCCTCGCCATTGGGCCGCTACCTTCGGGCGGCCACCCCTCTCCATAGGTCCCCTGTCAAATACGGCTATCACACTCCAATCCGACTTCTCCGATCTTCCGCCGACGTCAACCACTACCACATATCGATCGCTTAGTCGCAGTCCGTCATCATCCGGCATATCCCATATCTCAAGCCCTCCCGACTCAAGAGGCTTGAAACTCAGAGCCGCGATGGAGTCTTCCCCTTCCGGAGAAATTATCTCTCCGCGATATGAAGGAGCCTTGCAACCTTCCCGTAAAACTGCTATATCCTGACGGTCGAACACTGTCGAGCCGGAATGGGCGAACGCTTCAAGCTCATCCGAAGGATATTCAGCAGCCATTCTCGCATGATCGTTATATTTCCTCCGCTCTTCGATATACCATTTAATGGCCTCCAACGTTGCTCCCGCCTGCCATAGACGCCAGAGATATTGTCCGGATTCAGATCTGTCGGTTGAAGTCGCCGACAAGCGATTGTCGTAAAGAATCCGGACAAAACCCTCCCTTTCAGTTTCATCGGCAAACTCCAGGGAATATTGATCAATCCCATACCACGGAATGAAAATCGGAGAGAATTGTGACTCACCGCGCGTCGCCGCCAGGTATTCACGATGGAAGAAGTTGCCGGTGCCGTTGGCGGTGGATTCATAGACTATCATTGTCAAAGGCGTGTAGAGTATGCCTCCACAGGCACTTCTGACAATATCTTCGGGCGACTTGCCATCAGTCGAACGCCATATTCCGACCTCCGAGAGATGAACAAGATTATAATCTCCTCCCCTACACGAATCGGGTCGCTCCGCACTCCCTATCTTTATCTTGCAATTGCGGGCCTTTACACGCATTATCTGTCCGCTTTTACCTACATTCTCGGAAATCTTTCTTCCGCCATCGGCTGATATGGGAGGAAGCGGCATATCCGGATACAGCAATTCCGCAGGATACGACTTCAGCATCCTGTCAAACATATCTTTGATTTCATCCGATCCCGCACCCTGATGGGCTATGATTAGGGAATTGAGCCCTTCGCAATGTATCATCTGAAGCCATGCCATATAAAGCTGCACACAAGTCGAACCTCCCCATTGGCGCGCTTTCAACAGAATGATGCGTATCGGCTTGCCGGCTGAACGCTGACTCTCAAAAGCAGCAATCAGCGAACGCTGAGGCCGATTGAGCCTGAAGCTGATATCCGGGCCGCCCCCTTTCTGCTTGATACTTACTGCCGTGGCGGCCCAGAAAGGGAAATCATGAAGCATCCTCAAACGCAGGAATTCCACCTTTGCTTTGGCGGAATCAGTGAAACCTGAAAAATTACCCTTTTCCAATAAATCGACTACAAGCGGCTCCCCTTTCATGCTTACAGGAAGATACTGGCATGGAATAGGATAGTCGGAAAGTTCGAGCCTGAACCTCTCTCCTACCGAATTTTTCCCGCTGACCGGATCCCACTCAGCCCTGATAGCAGCGCGCCGTCGCTCATTCTCTCGAATTATAGATTCCATTATTTAAGTAATTTATAGATGATAGTCCGGCATGAGCGCGGAGTCAGATAGAACTCAGGTGCTTCGGAATTTATAACCTCTACCAAAGCGTCGTCAAGGCTTAGATCCGATCGGGATTCCATTAATCCAACCACTCTTTTCTCTATCTCCTGAAACATCTCCAGTCGCTTTGCGCCCTTCACACTCCATACTCCGTGACGAAGATGATGGCGTATGACTATAGCCGCCCTGAATTCACTCACATAAAACCGCGAGGCAGGATGAGCCGCTACTTCAGCAAAAATCTTATCAAGGTCGATTACCCTGACCTCTCCCAAGCGCTTACGAAAGCATCTTACGAGCTCGCGGTCTCTTTCTTCACTATATTCCGATACACTTCCTTTCTTTTTCATATCATCGATTTATTTAGATTTATTATATACCTTATAAGAATATATCAAGGTGGAAAATATATTTGTTTTGTATTTACAATGCAAAGTTAATTATTATTTGTCAAAATTTATAATAATTTTTGATTTTCTTTGATGTAATTTTGCAGTGTCAAATAAAAACATAGAGCTTTTGATCGACAGAAATAACTGAAATCCAATCAATTCTAAAGATTATAGATAATGAAAGAAAACTTAAATCCAAAACCAAATTCGCTAAAGGAAGAGAAGCAGAAATCCGAGTCAGATAAAAGCATCGCTAAAAACAACGATCAGACCTACGACCTATCCGACGTCGGCGATGCCGCTCTATTGGCTGTACTTTCTGAGGCGCAGGAGGATTCCGGATCAGAGCAGAGCAAAGATCAAAATGACGGTAAGAGCAAAGATCAAAATGACGGCGGAGACAATTGCAGGAATGATGATATAGATCCCGGCAAGGTTGCTTCTCTATTATCGTTAGCGCTGAAATTGCTCAGCGGCGAATTACCGGAAGAAAGACTCCTGCATCTCATGGACGCAGCGAAAGCCCTGGAAGCTATAGAAGAAGCACGAAAAGAGGGCGAGGTAGCCGGACGCAACGCTGTAATAGAAGAGCGACTGCGACCGGTAGAAATCGGAGCCCCCGACCTTAACGGAGCCCCTGCACCCAATCGCCCCAGGAAAGCTTCCATCTTCGATCTGGCCCGCGATGCCCGCTGAAAAGAGTCTTAATATAATCATCTATAACTTCACAATCTTATAATTCTCAAAAATTATGGCAACTACTGTATCCAATGTAGCCAATCTGACTGGAGGCATCAATGCCGGAAACTTTATCGAGACCGATGTCGACGAACAATTATTCCGCTTCAATTCCGACGACACTCCTCTCATGAATCTCATGCTCCGGGCAAAAAGAGTAAAGGTTAACTCCCCGGAAGTAGATCATTACATGATCGACGAACCCGCTGCCACCTTCAAGACCTCATCTTCTCTCTCAATGTCCTACGCGCAACAATCGATCCTCCCTCTGGATGCCAACGACCAGAATCTCGCCCGTCCGTTTACGACTCTGCTCGTCAACGGCGTCGAAGGCTATACAGACAACGGCGTGACCCGCACTCCCGGACGCTGGCTGATGCTATTCGTCACAGGTCAGGATGCTTCGACCAATAATCCCGTGGTCCGCGCGGTCAATGGCCCGAAGAAAAACCCCTCAGATGAATTCTGCGGCGTACCCTCCATCCCGGCCGGCACGACCGTAACAATTCTGGCCAACTCGCTTTATGAGACCCAGAAGGAGGTGGATCCGGACCTGATCGTTCCGCAGCCCACTCGCGTTTACCTTCAGAAGCGCGGCATGAATCAGGTCGTCAGCGATTATTTCGAATCGCAACGCAAGCGACTGCCATTCTCAAAAGCCGTAATAGCAGAGCAGGCTATAGCCAACTTTAAAGTTCGCGGCAACCGCACACTCTGGGCCGGCCGCCCCGGCAAAATGAAAATCAACGTCCCGAAGATGGGTATGCAATACGTCTATACGACCGAGGGTCTGCGCTGGCAATTCAAGCGCGAACTCGCCCATAGCGGCAAATGGACAGTAGAGCGTCTTATCCGGTTGGCTAAAATGTTCTTTACCGGGGAAGATGTACCCAAGACTGCCTTGTTGCTCGCCGGCAAGACCCTCCTGGAGCAACTCCAATGTATCGACTACTCAAAACATCCCGAAATCCAGATATCCCAACGACAGAACACTCTCGGCTGGAGCGTCACCTGCATCCATACCGTCTTTGGAGATATCGAAATAAAACGCGAACCCACTCTCGACCGCCTCGGTTGGGAAAATTGCGGAGCCCTTATCGGCGAAGACCGCATCGTCCATTATGTCTATTCCACCGAACACTCCTTCTCCGACAGAGTCGATGGCGAGGAAGCCACCCGAAATGGTATCCTGATATGGGATGCAATTGCGCTCAAGGGGTCATGCCACATCTGGATCGAAGGGGATGGCAACGCCGTAGCCGAGAACGCTTTCTATATGTGGGATTCGGAAGAAGCGCCTGAAGACGCTGACCCCAATACCCGCTTCTTGCTCATCTGCGACTGCCCCGGCATGAGCCCGGACGCAAAAGCCGGCCAGATGTGGACCGTCACCAAGACCCTCTCCGGCAGTGGCGCCGACCAGAAACAGATCGACCAATGGAGTCGCGTCGACGACTGATTCCCTAAATTTTTCTCCTTTAAATTTATTTTGGTTGCGGCCTCCGGGTCGCAACCAAAATAAAACCCTGCTAAATTATCCCCCAAAAACATTATCCCCCAAAACCTGCCAGATGACTAAGATTAAATCAAAAATGCAGACCCGGAGCGCAACCTACGCAATCGACGGCCTTACCGAATATGTGCTCCGGCTACCGATCGGCGCTACCTACTATGACTTCCAGTTTACAGACGGTATGCTTTCGGGCTACGGCATCCGTCCTGCCACACTGACCCTCTCAGATCCGATAGCCATGCGCAGTCTGGAAGCCTCCCGGCAGTATCGCAACGGTCTTATTCGAAAACTTGACTCCTGAGAATCAACTTGCTCATGGACCTCCATATATCTTATATCACGAAACTGACTGCCATTGAACTTGGAGAATATCCCGGCGCCGAAGTCCTCGGATGGAGCGTAAGTTCCGGATGCGAGCTGAGCGACATAATAGAAATCATAGTGGAGACTATTGCCCGGGAAGTAATATTGCAGCTTCCGCTGTCGGAGTGTACGTTTCTGCTGGATATGCGTGATCATCTCCGCCGATCCACCGACTGGGGCGATGAGCCTCCATATCAATGTGAGATGCCCTCGGATTTCCTGCGGCTACATTCTCTGAAGATGAAGGATTGGCCGCGTCCGCTCTCGGAGGAATATCGCGGAGATGAGGCCAGACTCGCTTTGGCCGACTCTGCCCCGGTGTGGCTCGCCAAGCGCCCGTCAAGGCCGATACTCGAAATCATACCGCCCGCCTCCGGCAACTATACTATTCTCAGATTCGGACCGACTTCCTGCTCGGATGTCTCGATCGCAACCTACATCCCTGATGTCAGCTACGACTCCGAAGAAGGGATGTTGAGAAATTTCCAACCCCTTGCAATCCCCGTATTGGCTAAAAAAATAGCCTCTCATCTTAAATCGATATAATTTTAACTTAATTTAACATTATTTAATACTTGAATAATTTAAAAAATTTCGTTATCCACTGATTTTTAGTTAACTTTGCAATTGAATTCCGGAGGGGACGCAAGTCTTCTCCGAATTTTATTATTTAGACTCTGATGATTGACAAGATAAAACTTAAAGATTACGTAGAAAGTGTCCTGGCTGACACAGACTGCTTTCTGACCGATCTTAAGGTCAGCGACGACAACAATATAGTCGTTGAGATAGACTCTGCGGGAGCAGTCGACATTGACTTCTGCACTGCGCTGACACGCCGCATTGAAGAAGAATTTTCACGCGACGAGGAGGACTACGAGTTAGAGGTCGGTTCGGCCGGCTTGACCTCCCCCTTCAAGGTGCGCGCCCAATGGGATAAGAATGTCGGCGACGAGATCGGAGTGCTTACGACTGAGGGGAAGAAACTCCACGGCGTGCTCCGCGAGCTCCTGGATGACGCTTTCATCCTGGAGACCGAGCAGAAAGTGAAGCGCGAAGGAATCAAGCGCCCGGCCCTCGAGCGGCTGGAAATGGAGATCCCCTTCTCCGATGTGCGCCGCGCCGTCTACGATCTTAAATTCTGAATCCCAAACTCAAGTTTCGCCCAAGAAATCTGAAGTTAAATAACTGAACAATCACGAAGTTAACGCAGTTAACCGAGTTACCAAACCCATAAAACCCGGCGCAACGCGCCAAAATAACCGAATAACCATTTAAGCATCGCACCGCGATACTTAAATTCAAAAAAATTATGGCAAAGAAAGCTGAAAGCGTAAATATGGTCGACAGATTTGCCGAGTTCAAGGAATACAAGAACATCGACAAGACCACTATGATATCTGTGCTGGAGGAATCCTTCCGCAACGTCCTGGCCAAAATGTTTGGCTCTGACGATAACTTCGACGTCATCATGAACCCCGACAAGGGAGACTGCGAGATATACCAGAACCTTGAGGTGGTGGAAGATGGCGAAGTCAGCGACCCCAACAAACAGATCGGTCTGACCGAAGCACGCGAGATCGACCCGGAATGTGAAATCGGCGAAGACGTCACCAAGCAGATCTTCTTCGAAAAATTTGGTCGCCGAGCAATCCTTAATCTCCGCCAGACGCTTCAGTCGAAAATCCTCGATCTCCAGAAAGACGCGATTTATAATAAATTTAAGGAAAAAGAGGGAGAGATCATAGTAGGCGAGGTCCATCAGATCTGGAAACGCGAGATGCTTCTTCTCGACGAAGAGCAGAATGAACTCCTGATGCCTAAAGAAGAGCAGATACCCGGCGACTTCTTCCATAAGGGCGACATGGTCCGCGCAATCGTGAAACGCGTCGACAATCCCAACAACAATCCGAAGGTGATCGTCAGCCGCACCGACGAACGCTTCATGCGCCGCCTCTTCGAACAGGAAGTACCGGAAATCCACGACGGCCTCGTGACTATCCGCGCAGTAGCTCGCAAACCGGGCGAGCGCGCGAAAGTAGCGGTGGAATCCTACGATGACCGCATCGACCCGGTAGGCACGTGCGTAGGTATCAAAGGCTCCCGCATCCACGGCATCGTCCGCGAACTGCGCAACGAGAATATCGACGTAATCTCTTATACCAATAATCCCGCGCTCTTCATCCAGCGCGCACTCAGTCCGGCCAAAATCAGCTCGATACGTATCGACGAGGAGAAGAAGACTGCTGAGGTCTTCCTGCATCCCGAAGAGGTCAGCCTCGCCATCGGCAAGGGCGGTCTGAATATCAAACTCGCAACCCAACTGACCGGATATAGCATCGACGTCTATCGCGACCTCCAGGAAGGAGAAGAGGATATCTATCTGGATGAATTCAGCGACGAAATCGACACTTGGGTCATCGAAGCCCTCAAGGATCTCGGACTCGGCACCGCAAAAGCCGTGCTCAACGCAGACCCGAAGCTTCTCGAACAGGCCGACCTCGAAGACAGCACTCTGGAGCACGTAATGAATGTCCTTCAGGCTGAATTCGAAGACTAAAAAAGATAATATGCGACAAAAGATAAGTAAGTTAGCAAAAGAATTGAATGTCAGCGTCTCTACGGCTGTAGAGTTCCTGCGCAGAAACGGCGTCGAGGTCGAAGACAACCTCAATGCCCGCGTAGATGAGCGCGCCGTGGCCCTCCTCCACAAGGAGTTCAGCCGGGACGCAAGTGTGAAAGCTACAGTCGACATGAAGCGCGAGGAAAAGCGCGCGGCTGCCGAAAAGGATAAGGCTGCCGAAAGAGCGGCTGCCGAAGCGGAGGAAGCAGCCAGGAAGGCCGCTGCCGAAAAGGCCGCTGCCGAACGGCGTGCCCGCGAAGAGGCGGAAGAAGCTGCCCGAAAGGCCGCTATCGAAAAAGCCCGGGCCGAAGAAGCGCGACTTAAAGCCGAGGCTGAGGCAAGAGCCAAAGCGGCTAAGGAGAAGGCTGAAAAAGAGGCTAAGGCCGCTCAGGAAAAAGCCGAACAGGAGAAAAAAGCTCGCGAAGACAAGAAAGCCCGCGAAGAGAGCGAACCCGCACCCAAGTCCGCTGAGTCCCCAGCTCAGATTTCAGCCGCCGCCACCGCCGCCGAACTCCAGAAGGAAGGCCCGCAGCTCAAGATCCTCGGAAAGATCGACCTCTCGTCGCTCAATCAGAACACCCGACCTAAAAAGAAATCCAAAGAGGAACGCCGACGCGAGCGAATCGACAAAAACAAAGGTCAGGCCGGACAAAGCGCACAGCCCGGACAGAACGGCGACAAGCGTAAGCGCACCCGCATCGGCAAAGAAAAAATCGATGTCGAGAAAGCCGGACAACAGGTCAGCAATGACCGCCGCAACAACGGCAAAGGCAACTCTGCCAACCAGGGTGCAGGCAACGGTCGCAACGGTCGCAATAACCAAAATGGCGGCAACGGGCGCAACAACCGAAAGGGTGGCAACAATGCTCATAACAATGAGGTGCGCACCGAAGACGTGCAGAAGCAGGTCAAGGAGACTCTCGCCCGCCTTACCAACAAGACCACCAAAAAGAGTGTCAAATGGCGTAAGGAGAAACGCGAGGAGGCTCATAATCGCGAACTTGCCAATCAGCAGCGCGAAGCGGCAGAAAGCAAGATCATCAAGATCACGGAGTTCGTCACTGCAAATGACCTGGCCAACCTTATGGAGGTACCCGTCAACTCCATCATCGCTACTTGCATGAATCTCGGCGTAATGGTTTCAATCAACCAGCGTCTCGACGCCGAGACTATCAATATCGTCGCAGAGGAATTCGGATTCACTACGGAATACGTCTCCGCGGAAGTCTCCGAAGCTATAGCTTCCGAAGAGGACAAGGAGGAAGATCTCGTGCCCCGTCCGCCGATCGTGACCGTCATGGGCCACGTCGACCACGGTAAGACTTCGCTGCTCGACTTCATCCGCAACGCTAACGTGATCGCCGGCGAAGCAGGAGGTATTACCCAGCACATCGGCGCATATAACGTCAAACTCGCCGACGGACGCCATATCACCTTCCTCGATACTCCGGGCCACGAAGCTTTTACCGCTATGCGTGCCCGCGGTGCGAAAGTGACTGACCTCGCTATAATAATCGTAGCCGCCGACGACAATGTAATGCCGCAGACAATCGAGGCGATCAATCACGCCTCCGCCGCAGGAGTCCCGATGGTATTCGCCATCAACAAGATAGATAAGCCTGCCGCCAATCCCGACAACATCAAGCAGGAACTGGCCAATATGAATTATCTCGTCGAGGAATGGGGCGGCAAATATCAGAGTCAGGATATATCCGCCAAGAAAGGCATCGGCGTCGATGAACTCATGGAGAAAGTACTCCTTGAGGCCGAGATGCTTGACCTCAAGGCCAATCCCAATCGCCTTGCAGTAGGCTCCGTCATCGAGTCTTCACTTGACAAGGGACGAGGATATGTCGCTACAGTACTCGTCCAGAACGGCACGCTGAAAGTCGGCGACGTAGTATTGGCCGGCACTCACTACGGCAAGGTGAAGGCAATGTTCAACGAGCGCAACCAGCGAATTAAGGAAGCGGGGCCGGCAGTCCCGGTGCTCATCCTCGGCCTTAACGGCGCGCCGCAGGCCGGCGACACGTTCAATGTCCTTGAGACCGAACAGGAAGCGCGCGAAATCGCCGGAAAACGCGAGCAGTTGCAGCGTGAGCTCAGCCTCCGCACCAAGAAGCGTCCCGGTCTTGAGGAACTCGGCCGCCGTCGCGCACTCAATGACTTCCACGAACTCAACCTCGTCGTCAAAGGCGACGTCGACGGCTCGATCGAAGCACTCTCCGACTCCCTTATCAAGCTCTCCACTCCGGAGATTCAGGTCAATGTCCTTCACAAGGGCGTAGGCGCTATCTCCGAGAGCGACGTGACTCTCGCTGCCGCATCCGATGCAATCATCATCGGCTTCCAGGTCCGTCCATCGGCGGCCGCCCGCCGCGAGGCCGACAAGGAGGGCGTGGAGATTCGACTCTACTCTGTCATCTACAAGGCTATCGAAGAGGTCAAAGATGCTATGGAAGGTCTTCTGTCGCCTGAAATCAAGGAGGAAATCACCGGTAATGCCGAAGTGCTTCAGACTTATCATATCTCAAAGGTCGGCACTATCGCCGGCGCTATCGTACGCGACGGCAAAATCAAACGCCAGTCGAAAGTGCGCGTAGTCCGCGACGGTATCGTCATCTATACCGGCGAACTCGGCTCGCTCAAGCGCTTTAAGGATGACGTCAAAGAGGTAGTCAGCGGATATGACTGCGGCCTATCAGTCCAGGGCTACAACGATATCCGCGAAGGCGACATCATCGAAGCCTTCGAAGAGGTCGAAGTCAAGAAGACACTCTGATCCCAGATCAGAATCTTCAGCCATGATAGCCACCCGACTATCATAGCTTACCGGCACCCGGCCTACATCAGACTATTCTCCACCAAATATTAAATAGTAGCCCCCGTCGTCTCACGCGGGGGCTATTAACTATTAACTATTAACTATTAACTATTAAGTGCCACTCATATTTGTAAATATAGGCACCAACCTCGGCGACCGCCGCCGCAATCTGTCGCGCGCAGCTGCTGAGATAGGACGCCGTTTCGGATACTTTGAACTGTCCCACGTCATGGAATCCGAACCATGGGGATATGAATCCAACAATAAGTTTATGAACGTCGCCATGGTGTTCCGTTCGGAAGAGGATCCCCTCGACATCCTGCATGCCCTTCAGGAAATCGAACGCCGACTCGGCAATCAGCTTGCAGAGGAGAACATGGCGCATTTCATTCCGGTCGTGAAGAAAGAAGAGGCGGGAGAAGGATCGGCTGATTTCGTCGACCGCCACCGCAATGCCGACGGCAGCTACGCCGATCGCTTCCTTGACATCGACATCATGACGATCGAGGGAGTCGAGATGCAGACCGACGAACTGACACTCCCTCATCCCCATCTCCGGGAACGTCCGTTCTTTATGGAGCCCCTGCAGGAACTTCTCGATCAGATTCCCACATAATTTTTCTTCAAAACAACGAATATTTCAAAAAAAATTCGTAACTTTGCAACTCAGAGTAGGATCGGTAGCTCAGCTGGATAGAGCAACAGCCTTCTAAGCTGTGGGTCCAGGGTTCGAATCCCTGCCGATTCACTTAATAAATTATTGAATCCCTGCTGATTTACTTAAAGCCACTCGCTTTCGAGTGGCTTTATCTTTTTTAAGAGCAACAGCCTGATTGTCTTTTTTGGGCTGTGGGTCCGGGGTTCGAATCCCGAGCGATTCACTTAAAGCCACTCGCTTTCGAGTGGCTTATCTTTTTTATGAGCAACCTACTGATGGTAGAAGCAAAATTTATCGGGGAATATTTTGCCAATCGGCAAAATATTCATAATTTTGCATTTATTAGCGGATCGAATCGGCCTACGACTCAGACTAAACGCCTCCCCAAAGAGGCCCCCGATTGAAGCATACGCCGCCTATCCGCTGATTCTCATACGATTACATTATAAACTTAAATCAAAATATCTAATCTATCATCCGAACTGCTATGTGGTTATCAAACTCTTCAGTAGGACGTAAGTTTATCATGGCCGTCACAGGCGCCGTGCTCGTCCTATTCGTGACCTTTCACTGTTTGATGAACGCTGTAGCCATCCTCTGGCCCGTAGCCTACAACTCCGTTTGTATGTTCCTCGGTGCTAACTGGTATGCCCTCGCGGCTTCCGCAGGATTGGCTCTCTTCATCTTAGTACACATTATCTACGCCGTCATTCTGACCGTACAGAACCGTCGCGCACGTGGCCATGAGCGCTATGCCATCAATAAGCGCCCCGCAGGCGTCGAATGGTCGTCGCAGAATATGCTTGTGCTCGGCATCGTGATCCTCGCATTCCTCGTGGTCCATCTGATCCAATTCTGGGCAAAGATGCAGCTCGTGGAAATCTGCGGATGCGAAACTCTTATCCCCGCTACAGCCGGCACTCTCTTCCTTCAGGAAGCTTTCTCCCAGATCTGGACGCTTATCGTCTATCTGATCGGCTTCGTAGCTCTCTGGTTCCACCTTACCCATGGCTTCTGGTCAATGTTCCAGTCTGTAGGCTGGGATTCCACTGCATGGATTCCCCGTCTGAAATGTATCGCACAGTGGTGGGTAGGTATCGTGACCGTCCTCTTCATCGCTGAAGCCGTAGTCTTCACAGTTAACGCCAAGAAAGATTTCTACAAGACCGACGCTGATCTCCGCCAGCAGTACATGGCAATGGTCATCCCCGAGATCTTCGATGATTTCGGTCCGGACGCCGTTCAGCAGATCTCCTCTATGCCCGCCGATCAGCTCCAGCAGATGGTGGACTATCAGATGCAGCAGCTCAATAATCCCCAGGTAATCGCAATGCAGGGCAACAATCCTGAATTCCAGAAAGCAGTCAACGCCTTCACTCATCTTCAGGATTTCCTCAACTACCTCAACCCCGGAGCTACAGCTTCCAATCCCCTTCAGGAAGCCGTGATGCCCGGAGCTGAAGCTCAGCCCCAGGAAGCGGCTCAGGTAGAAGTGCAGGAGCAGGTAGAGGAAGTCGTGCCCGCCGCTCAACCCGAAGCTCAACCCGAAGCTCAGAACAATTAAAATTTTTCAGACGATATGGCAAACACTGAACAGAATGTAAAAATCATGAATCCGGCTGATTCAAAGATCCCGGAAGGTCCTATCGCTGAGAAATGGACCAACTATAAGGCTCATCAGAAGCTCGTCAATCCCGCCAATAAGCGCAAGCTCGACGTTATCGTCGTAGGCACAGGTCTCGCCGGCGCATCCGCCGCTTCCACTCTTGGCGAACTCGGCTTCAACGTCCTCAACTTCTGCATCCAGGATTCCCCCCGTCGCGCTCACTCTATCGCAGCTCAGGGCGGTATCAACGCAGCAAAGAATTATCAGAACGACGGCGACTCCGTATATCGCCTCTTCTACGACACAGTCAAGGGTGGCGACTATCGCGCACGCGAAGCCAACGTCTACCGTCTGGCTGAAGTCTCCAACAATATCATCGACCAGTGTGTAGCTCAGGGCGTACCTTTCGCCCGAGAATACGGCGGTCTGCTCGCCAACCGCTCTTTCGGCGGCGCTCAGGTATCACGCACATTCTACGCCAAGGGTCAGACCGGTCAGCAGCTCCTTCTCGGCGCTTACTCTTCACTCAACCGCCAGATTCAGCTCGGCAAGGTGAAGAGCTTCAACCGCTATGAGATGCACGACGTCGTCCTCGTCAAGGACAAAGACGGAGTGCCTCGCGCCCGCGGCATCATCGCCAAGAACCTCGTGACAGGCAAATTCGAGCGCTTCTCCGCTCACGCAGTAGTCATCGCTACCGGCGGATACGGCAATACTTACTTCCTTTCGACCAACGCTATGGGTTGCAACGTTTCCGCAGCCATGGCCTGCTATCGTAAAGGCGCCTACTTCGCAAACCCCGCTTTCGTACAGATCCACCCGACCTGTATCCCCGTCCACGGCGACAAGCAGTCGAAGCTGACCCTCATGTCGGAGTCGCTCCGCAACGACGGCCGAATCTGGGTCCCCAAGAACATCGAAGACGCCGTAAAACTGCAGAAAGGACAGATCAAGGGTAGCGATATCCCCGAAGAAGACCGCGACTACTATCTGGAACGCCGCTATCCGGCATTCGGCAACCTCGTGCCCCGCGACGTCGCTTCCCGCGCAGCAAAGGAACGCTGCGACAAGGGCTTCGGAGTCAACAATACCGGCCTCGCCGTATTCCTCGACTTCTCTGAAGCTATCAACCGTCTCGGCATCGACCAGGTGCGCCAGCGCTACGGCAACCTCTTCGACATGTATGAGGAAATCACCGACGTCAACCCCGGCGAACTCGCTTGCGAGAAAGACGGCGTGAAGTATTATAACCCGATGATGATCTTCCCGGCTATCCACTACACCATGGGTGGCATCTGGGTCGACTACGAACTCCAGACTTCCATCAAGGGTCTCTTCGCAATCGGCGAATGTAACTTCTCCGACCACGGCGCCAACCGTCTCGGCGCGTCCGCTCTGATGCAGGGCCTCGCCGACGGCTACTTCGTGCTCCCCTATACTATCCAGAACTATCTGAGCGACCAGATCTCCGTGCCCCGCTTCTCTACCGACCTCCCCGAATTCGAAGAGGCAGAGAAGAAATGCCAGGAAAAGATGGATCATCTCATGTCAATCCAGGGCAACCGCTCAGTCGACTCCATCCATAAGGAGCTCGGCCATATCATGTGGGAAAACGTCGGAATGGCACGCACCAAAGAGAGCCTCGAAAAGGCTATCGAAGAACTCAAGAATCTTCGTGAAGTCTTCAATAAAGAGCTCTACATCCCCGGATCTGCCGAAGGCATGAATATCGAACTCGACAAGGCTTTCCGCCTCAACGACTTCATAACCATGGGCGAACTCATGGCCTATGATGCTCTCAACCGCAATGAATCCTGCGGCGGCCATTTCCGCGAGGAGTACCAGACTGAAGAAGGAGAGGCCAAGCGCGATGACGAACACTATTTCCACGTCAACTGCTGGGATTATCAGGGCAACGACAATAAAGCTCCCGAGCTTATTATCGAGCCCCTCCACTACGAAGCAATCAAGGTGCAGACCCGTAACTACAAGTCTTAATCATATAAGTCTTATATACACATAAATCGAATTTCTTACAATGGAAGATAATATAATGAAAGTCAATCTCAAAGTCTGGCGTCAGGCCGGACCGAGAGAGAAGGGTGAGTTCAAGACTTATATGAACGTCGAGACAACACCCGACACATCTTTCCTCGAGACTCTCGACATTCTCAACGAAATGCTCGTCGAAAACCACGAGGAACCAATCGTCTTTGACCATGACTGCCGCGAAGGTATCTGCGGTATGTGTTCGCTCTACATCAACGGTCATCCTCACGGACCCGCTACCGGCGCCACTACCTGCCAGCTCTATATGCGTCGCTTCCGCGACGGCGAGACTATTACAGTAGAACCCTGGCGCTCCGCTGCATTCCCCGTCATCAAAGACCTTATGGTCGACCGCAATGCATTCGATAAGATCCAGCAGGCAGGCGGCTACGTCTCCTTCAACTGCGGCGGCGCACAGGATGCCAACGACCTCCCCATCTCCAAGGTCAACGCCGACGAAGCTATGGATTCTGCAAGTTGCATCGGCTGCGGCGCATGCGTGGCTGCCTGCAAAAACGGCTCCGCTATGCTCTTCGTCAGCGCAAAGGTCAGCCAGCTTGCGCTCCTGCCCCAGGGCGAAGTAGAGAAAGACCGTCGCGTACGCGCTATGGTCGCTAAGATGGACGAACTCGGCTTCGGTAACTGCACCAACACCGGTGCTTGCTCAGCCGAATGCCCCAAAAACATCAAGCTCTACAACATCGGCCGCATGAACCGCCAGTTCATCGCCGCCAAATGCAAAGAATAATCCCCATCTCAAAGGTCTGAACATAGGGCGACCGGAACATCTCCGGCCGCCCTTTTTCTATTTGCAAAAAAATGGGATCTAAATACATCGCAATTGGATTATTTTGTAATTTATAATGATTTTAAATCCCGTCGAAAATTTAAGATTTTTTTGATTTATAAAATAATTATTTTAACTTTGTTTGAAATTAAAAACAAATTCTACTTCAGCCATGAAATCCCGAGCATATTTATTTTTCCTGTTTAATGCATTTTGTTTATTGTCGGCTAAGGGTATAGATATCAATGGCCGGGTGGTGGAACTTCCCGATAATATCCCTTCAGTCGGGGCCCGATGCAATCTGCAGATAGCGGACTCAATCTATTTCTCCACGCTGACTGATGCATCAGGCATCATTTCTTTCAGTCTTGATTCTATCCCGGCAGGACTCAATTTAAGTATAGCCAAAGAGAATTTCGAACCTTTGACTGAACCATTATCCCTACATGACGCCACTCAATTCCAAGAGTATTTTCTCAATAAAGTCACTACTCTCAAGGAATTCAGCGTAGAGGCAAACGCCATATCCACTGCAAATGGCAATCTGCTATATTCGCCGCCAAAAGCTATTGTAGAATCCTCTTCTTATGCAATCGACATGTTGGGCAAACTCGGTATCCCGGGATTGATATATAATCCTGTGTCGCGTTCCGTCAATACTCCTTCCGGCTCCCCCGTAATCCTCATTGACGGAGTCCCGGCCTCACAGGAGGATTTAAAATATCTGAAGCCCTCGCGCATCCTGAATGTGGAGTTCTCTGAGGTCGTACCCGCCAAGTTCGCGTCAATGGGAACCTCCCTGATCAGCATCCGACTGAAAAAGAGAGAAAACGGCGGGGATTTCAATATCCAGGAAATGAATGATTTTACCGGTACTGCGATAGATGCAGGAACAGCTCTCAACTTTCATCAAGGCTTCTCAATCTGGAAATTATCGTCGGCCTTCTCCTATCGCCATAACGACAAGACCTACGATAGCCAGGCAACCCATTATATGAATGAGAATTTGCCATTGACTACACTCTATTCGGCTCACTCCCCATTTAACTACAAGACTAACAATACTTCATTACAATATACTTATGCCCCTTCGGCTGACTTCCTGCTTTCTGCACGCTACAATCTCAGCCTGTATAATTCCTTGCGAAAGTCATTCTCCGACATCGAGGACTCTATCGAAGGGGAATATAATTCCGACTCACGCACTCACAACAACTCTTTACGCAACAGCCTTAACATTTACCTTTCCAAAAGCATCAACAAATCAAACTCTATCGACATAAACGTTGACCTTTCTTCTTATTCCGAAGAATATGAATCCCTCAGCAAGTATCTTTTCCCGGCTTCGACCTCAATTTATTCGAATCTTCTGAGTTCATCAAGATATGCCATGCTTGCTATGGCCAACTACGGCCACGCTTTCCGGGATCAATCTCAATTGAATGTCACTTATTTTTTAACTCTCTCAAAGACAAAAAACGATTATCACGCCACCGGCAATAAATTCCGGCTGAATGAATCGAATCAGCAATTCTACCTTGAATACCGCAAAAGTTTCTTCAAGCGCCTTTGGATGTATCTTAAAAGCGGCGTTTCAACTAACCATATAGTCGACAATGGCAAGCCGACAACCTATTGGGACAATATTTCAAGAATGGAACTCCAATGGTATATCAATTCCTGCTGGAACGTAGGAGCCAATATCGGATACCAGTCCCACAACCTCTCATTAGGGTTACTGCAAGACAATCTTACCCAGAGTTCCCCTTACCTTTACAATACCGGCACGCCGGATCTGAAGCCTTCATCTGCAATGGGGATAGGCGTTACCGGAAATTTCTATAAATCAAATTACTCTTTTTATGGATCCGCACTCTTTAGAAAGACTTTTTCACCCATATTGACTCCGGCTTTATATGATAAAGATTTGAAGGCATATCTGTCAAGACCTGAAAACGGACGCTATACGGAGTCTTACCAATCTTATATAGGAGGCAGTATCTGGAATATTCTGAATATGTTTCAGGTCAACGGCCTGCTGCAATTCCGCCACGACAAAGTCATGACCAAATCAGGATGGAAGAATTCTCATAACAGCATCGGAGGAAGCATGGCTCTCTCATGGCATTACAAGAAATGGGAAATTGCATTTCAAAAATCATTTCCAATGCTGTCGATGAATGGATTCTCCCTCAGCACGGCGGAATCCTATGATGTGCTGTCCGTAGAATTTAAACCTGACACGCACTGGGAATTCCAGTTGAGTTATTGGTATATCTTAAGCAAAAAGGGATGGACAGCCAAGTCCGAGGTAATCTCTCCGGAGTATGTCTATTCAAATGAAAGACAAATCCATAATAACAAGAATTGGATAAGACTCGCTATCGGCTACAATGTGAATTTCGGATCCCCATTCAAAGGAAAGACAAGATCCCGCACCCTGAATGTGAGTGATTCCCAATCCACGTATCAGGATTACGTAACTAAATAAAGCAATGATGTTGCGCCGATTTCCTTGGATCAAACAATTGTCATCGATGCAATGTGGGGCAGCCTGCCTTGCCGGAGAATCTAATTCAGGCTACCACTCTGTTCATTGTTCATTGGAAGCACCGCCACTTTATATATCGTAAATACTATGGATTAAAGTTGCATCTCTTTGATAGTTTGCTTACCTTTGCACTATGATTAAGAATGACTATATGGCTGCTGCCATCGCATCGGCCGCAATCTTCATACTCCTCCTCTTTGAAGGATGCGCTTCCATCGGCAATCCTTCCGGAGGCCCCCGCGATGAGCGCCCCCCGCGCTTCGTCAGCGCCAATCCGGCTCCCGGCTCCGTCGACATTCCCCTGAATAAGGAACGCTTTACTCTTACCTTCGACGAACTCGTCGAAGTCAAAGACCCGACTACCAAGGTCATCATATCCCCTCCATCGAAAAATATCCCGCGCGTGGCCGCGCAGGGTCGACGCGTCAATGTCACTTTTCAAGATTCACTTCTCCCGAATACTACCTATACCATCGACTTCGCTGATGCAATCCGCGACCTTAACGAAAGTAATCCGCTTCCCAATTTCTCTTATACTTTCTCTACAGGCCCGGAGATCGACTCCCTTCGCATAGCCGGCCGCGTCTTATCCGCCCTCGGCATGGAACCTATGCAGCTTAAACTCGTAGGTCTTCACCGCCTTGAAGATGCCTCAGCAGCCGATAATGAGGCTTACTCCGACTCCACTCCCGCCGACTTCCTCGGATCTATCCATAAGAATCTTTTCACAAAACCATTCGACCGCGTCGGGCGCACCGACGACCGCGGGCGCTTCTCAATCGAAGGTCTCTCCCCCGGCAGCTATCGCGTCTACGCTCTCGACGACGTCAACTCCGACTATATATTCTCCAACTCTGACGAGGAAGTTGCTTTCCTTGATGTCGATGTTTCCCCCTCCACATCGGAATCTACCGCGACCGACACTATCTTTAATCTCAAGACCGGGATGATCGATACGATCGTAGAGCGCCGGCGCACTATCTTCCTCCCCAATGACCTCATTCTCCGCTCGGCAAAGTCTCGTCGCGCTCAGCAATTTATAGAAAAGTATGAGCGCGCGGATTCCACACGCATCAATCTTATCTTCCACACTCCAAATCCTGTCTTTCCGAAAGTCAGCATTGTAGGATTACCCGAGGATTCCGATCCATTCATCATCGAACGCTCCCGGAATTCCGATACTCTCTCTCTCTGGCTCAAATCTCCCGCATTGGTAAGCACCGACACCCTGCGCCTCGCTGTCGGCTATATGCGCCTTGACTCAGTGCAACGCTATGAAGTCAAAAACGACACTCTGCGACTGACCACTGACCGCACAGCCCTGCGCCGCGCGCAGGATCAGGCCCGCAAATTGCTCGAAAAGCAGAATCGCCGTCTTTTCAAGGAGGCTAAGAAAAAGAAAGATGGAGATGCGGAAGGCGAGAATGGCAATAATATGCCGGATTCGATCCGCCCGGAGCGCCCGATGATGCGTATCGAACTGAAAAGCGGAAATCCGCAGGAAATAAATCGTCCGGTTATTTTCGAAACTTCCGTCCCGGTCATTAGAATGGATACGACCGGCTTCCGCCTCGAAGAGAAAATTGATACTATCTGGAAATCCATCCCCCTCCCTTCATTAGAGCGGGATTCCCTTAATCCCAGACTCTATCGGCTCGGCCCGACCGGCAATGAATGGAAAAAAGGAACAGAATATCGACTCTCAATCGATTCCCTCGCCATTTCGGGGATGTATGGTCTCGACAGCAAAAAGACTGAATTGACCTTCAGCACACGCGACGAAAAAGACTTCTGCTCTCTGACTCTCCGTCTCTCGGATTGGCCCTCCGGCCGACCGGCCTTCGTAGAATTACTGAATCAAAGCGACTCGCATGTAGCGCTTACCCCTGTGGTCAACAATACGGCGCGATTCCCCTATCTCAGTCCGGGCAAATACTACGTCCGCATCATCGATGACCGCAACGCTAATCTCCGTTGGGATTCAGGCGATCCGGTAATCAACCTCCAGCCCGAAGAGGCTTACTACTATCCGAAGCCTATCAACATCAAAAAGAACTGGAATAAAGATGAGCAATGGGCAGTCTTCGCTGTCCCCGTTGACCAAATGAAGCCCGAAGTCCTTCTTAAAAATAAACCGGAGCAATCCAAAAACCGCCCGCGCAACCAACAATCCACCTCTTCCGAACCCGAAGAAGAGGAGTAAATGGAGCAGCATCCACGTCTGCATTGTCCAACCAATCTTACTGAAATCAGCGACAACAATAGATTTTGGAGAATTGGCAAATAAGTATTATCTTTGCGATATGGTCAAGGAAAACATGCAGATAAAGTATCCGGTAGGTGTC
>JAIDYR010000054.1 GCA_029057985.1 Muribaculaceae bacterium
TGAAGACCGGAAATTGAAGTCATCTCAGGCGAGAATGATTGAACTTGCCGAAAAAATAGCGAATGAAAAATGGGAACACCAATATGTGAGAGGGAGCTTACCCCGAATAAAGAGCGGATTAATTTTCCCATTATTCAAGAGATGGGGAATCTTCCCCGATCGATGGCATTTTACCGATGCCTGTGTAGGATGCTCAAAATGTGCGGAAGTATGTCCGGTAGGAAATATTAAAATGGAGAAAACTCCTAATGGATTACGTCCTAACTGGGGGAAAGATTGCATAAGTTGCCTTGCATGCTATCATATCTGCCCGCGCAATGCTGTTCAATACGGGAAGGTCACTCGTCGAAAGGGGCAATACAGACATCCATAAGTCTTCATGTATATCCGGATATTAACCGATGTATTATACGTCGCGCCGCTTTTCAAGAGATTTCAATAATAGCTGAAGCTCATCGCGGGCCTCATTCAGTTTTGTCAGAATCTTCATCCGGCGGCTTACATTCTTTAAGTTATGGCGCAACTCATCTTTGGCTGCTTCAATCTTCATGCCGCGATCATACAGGAGATATTTTATCAGGCGCAGAGTCTCAATAGTCTGAGGAGTATAATAACGAATTTTCCCGGCATTACGTATCGGAGCGACATATTCCCGGAATTGCGACTCCCAGTAACGCAATGTAGTAGCAGGAACTCCTACGAACTCGGCTACATCCTTAATCTTATAAAATTGCTTGGTAAACTCCATTCGTAAATAATATCTCTTAAATCAAGTCTTCTGACACTTTCATTCCTAATGACTTTCACGAAGAACTCAGTCCAACACTTGCCCGGCATCATCAGCTGACTGGAGCATCTCTCCATATTGCTGCGGTGTCAGATCGAGAAAGAAGTAATTGACAGGGTTCTGGGCCTCCCCTTTGAAGCGCACTTCATAGTGAAGGTGTGGAGCGGTTGATTTTCCTGTCGAACCGGCATATCCAATCACGTCACCTCTCTTAACTTCCGTACCCTCTTCCACTGCTATCCGACTCAGATGAGCGTATCGTGTAACATAATTATAACCGTGCGATAACTCAATAATATTGCCGTAATTTCCTTGCCGTCCGGCGGTTGTGACTGTTCCGTTGGCTGTAGCAATGATCGGAGTTCCTTCATCAACCTGAAAATCAAGCCCGGAATGGAATTTGCGTTCACCCTGAAGAGGATCTCTACGAAGTCCGAATCCTCCGGAAAGAGAAGCCTGACTTTCATGAATAGGCAATATACCCGGAATATGATTCATCTTTTCCTCCTGATCAGATGCTGAAGATCGAAGTTGATCAAAAGATTGACTCTGGCTGTATAGCTGGCGGTCAAGCAGATCAAGTTTGGAAGTCAGTCGCTCGACGAGAGCTTTGTCGGATAGGGTGCTTAACGCTTCATAATTGCTTTCAAAATCAAAACCGGCATATCTGCGGCTGAGACTCATCGGATCCATCTGCATCATTACGCGATAGAAATTATCATCGCGGTTTCTAATTTTATCCATTACTTTCATCGAGGTCTCGACGCGATGCTCCAACACAGTATATTTTGACCGCAATCTTGCATTCTCCTCTCTCAACCTTACTTCCGACCTGTCAGCTAATCCGAAATAGACCCCTACAAAGATTGCACCTCCAAACAACAAGGAAAGCCCACCATAAATCATTACGGAGCGCAGTCTATCCTTTATGGAAGGATAGTATCGCTCGAAGTCGTCGGTCTCAGGATTATATGTATAAAGTGCTTTTTTCTCCATTTTATACCCTCTTGGCCAATGCCGAGAGAAAGATTCTTGCAAAAGTAGGCAAATTTTCGTAAATTTGCAAAATATAAGTAATTTTGAACTTACTTATTGTAATGTCAATAACTATTCGTACCAATCGACACGATATGACTTCCAATGAAATCAGAGAATCCTTCAAGGAATTCTTTAAGAGCAAGGGGCATCGTATAGTTCCTTCTGCTCCTATGGTAATAAAAGATGACCCGACGTTGATGTTTACAAACGCGGGCATGAATCAGTTTAAAGATATCATACTCGGCAATCGGGCAGCTCAATATTCTCGTGTAGCCGACAGCCAGAAATGTCTGCGCGTCTCCGGTAAGCACAATGACCTTGAAGAGGTAGGTCACGACACTTATCATCACACCATGTTTGAGATGCTCGGCAACTGGTCGTTTGGCGATTACTTCAAGAAAGAAGCGATCGATTGGGCTTGGGAATATCTCGTAGATGTGCTGAAGCTTCCGAAGGATCGTCTTTATGCCACAGTCTTTGAAGGATATGCACCCGAAGGTCTCGGACGCGATGATGAAGCGGCAGCAATCTGGGAAACCCATCTGCCCAAAGATCATATCATCAACGGCAATCGCAAAGACAACTTCTGGGAAATGGGTGAGACCGGTCCGTGCGGACCCTGCTCTGAGATCCACATCGACCTTCGTCCGGACGAAGAGCGAGCTCAGATCAGCGGCGCTGACTTAGTCAATAAAGATAACCCTCAGGTTATTGAGATATGGAATCTCGTCTTTATGCAATATAATCGCAAAGCTGATGGTTCACTCGAACCGCTCCCCGCAAAGGTAATTGACACAGGCATGGGCTTTGAGCGCCTTTGCATGGCACTGCAAGGGAAACGAAGCAATTATGACACTGACGTCTTCACGCCCTATATTTCGAAGATTGAAGAATTGACCGGTCTCAAATATGGTCAGGATCAAAAGATTGATATCGCAATGCGCGTTGTAAGCGATCATTTGCGCACCATAGCCTTCTCTATTGCGGATTCCCAGCTTCCCTCAAATGCAAAGGCCGGCTATGTCATCCGACGAATATTGCGCCGTGCCGTTCGCTACGCATATACCTTCCTCGGACGTAAGGAAGCATTCATTTACCGACTCGTCGATACTCTCGTAGACACAATGGGGAACGCTTATCCCGAACTGTCAGCTCAGAAAGACCTTATCAAGAAAGTCATTAAAGAGGAAGAAGATTCTTTCCTGCGCACTCTTGACAACGGCATCCGCATGCTTGACGGAGAGATTGAAAATCTTCGCAAAGCAGGAAAAACAACTCTTTCCGGCAAGACTGCATTTACTCTCTATGACACTTATGGCTTCCCCCTTGATCTCACAGAACTAATCCTTAGGGAGAACGGCATGACTACAGATGTCAAGGAGTTTGATGCTGAGATGAAGAAGCAGAAAGATCGCGCAAGGAATGCAGCCGCGGTTGAAGCTTCCGACTGGGTTGAAGTGAACGAAGGCGAAGAGGAATTCGTAGGATATGACAATTATTCAACTCCTACCAGAATCATCCGCTACCGCAAGGTAAAGCAGAAAGGGAAAGAATATTACCAGATTCTTCTTACCAAGACTCCGTTCTATGCTGAGATGGGTGGACAGGTCGGCGACCGTGGCAAACTTATATCTGCCGATGGCGAAGAAATAGAAATATTCGATACCAAGAAGGAGAATAATGTCGGTGTGCATCTGACTCATAAATTACCCGCCGATCCTTCAGCAGAATTTACCGCAGTCATTGATGAGGACGCTCGCTTTGCGACTTCATGTAATCACTCCGCAACTCACCTTATTCATGCAGCTTTGCGTGAAATCCTGGGTAACCATGTAGAGCAAAAAGGATCTTACGTAAGTCCTACCTCTCTTCGCTTTGACTTTTCTCACTTCCAAAAGCTTACTCCGGAAGAGATTCGCAAAGTTGAGCATCTTGTAAATAAGCGTATCCGCGAGGCTAAGGCTCTTGAAGAACGCAGGGATTGTCCGATTGCTGAAGCAAAGGAAATGGGAGCCATGGCTCTGTTCGGAGAGAAATACGGCGATAAAGTAAGAGTTGTGAAGTTTGGAGACTCGATCGAACTTTGCGGTGGCACGCATGTGGCTAATACAGGCAATATAGGTATTGTGCGCATCATAAACGAGAGTTCTATAGCTGCCGGTATCCGCCGTATAGAAGCCGTCACGGGAGAAGGGGTTGAGAAAGTGCTTGATGATTTCCAGGATACTACCCGGGATCTTCATGCGATCCTCGGCAACAATTCGGATATTCGCCAGGCAGTCATGAAAGCTCTGAAGGAGAATGCTGATCTTCAATCGCAGGTTGATGAATTCCTTGCAGAGCGAATTAAGACCTTGACTAAGACTGCTGTAGAGAATGCTCAGATTGTCGATGGTGTCCGAATTGTAGAAATGGAAGGTATCAGAGTTCCTGACGTAGTTAAGAATATAGCTTTCACTGTGCGTAAGGAAGCTGACATGCCGACAGCTTTTATTGCTGCTACTCAAGCCGACGGCAAACCGCTTCTTACCGTATCCTTAACAGATGATCTTGTCAAGGAATCCGGTCTTAATGCTTCTCAGATTGTAAGAAACGCGGCAAAAATGATAAAAGGCGGCGGGGGCGGACAACCCTTCTTCGCTCAGGCAGGAGGAAAAGATCCGGAAGGCCTGTCGGCAGCTCTGCAATCCATGCGTGATGCAGTGAGCGCCCACTGATAAAGATAATATTTCATCAAAATAATCAGGCCCTGCTCAAAGTGCAGGGCCTGATTATTTTATTCCTGATTATGTTATTATTTTAATTCGAACCACAAACTACGGATAATCTAATTATCAATTTATTGTGGGCCGGTGTCTGAGCATGCTAAAATAAAAAAATGCCATGTTACGTCACGTAACATGGCTAAACTTCAACAATTATATTTAGAGCCATAGACCTATGGCAGACTAAATATGGATGCTATAACAATTAAAACCAAATGTCTTTAGGAACGAGTAGATCTATAAGATCATAACTTTGATGATTAGCGCGCGTAATCTGCAAGTTCAGCGCGAAGACGCTTGCGTGCGAAGAAGATGCGGCTCTTAACAGTGCCAAGAGGCAGACCGAGTTTGTCGGCGATTTCGTGATATTTATAACCGGCTACGTACATGTTGAAGGGGACGCGATACTCTTCAGAGAAAGAATTCAGAGCATTGCTGATCTCTTTTACTGCTACGGAGCCTTCCGGAGTTGCCAGGCCGGATTCCTGTGATATGTTGAGGTGATAGAGGTCTTCAGTGCGGTCCACAACGGTGGCCTGACGTACAGTCTGACGATAGTTATTAATGAAGATATTACGCATGATGGTGAAGATCCATCCTTTGAAATTGACGTTGTCTACGTATTTCTCTTCATTATCAAGAGCCTTGAGGGTGGTATCCTGAAGAAGATCCTGAGCCGCTTCGCGGTTAGAAGTGAGCTGATAGGCAAAACTGAGAAGATTACCTTGAAGACCGAGAAGGCGGGATTTAAAAGATTCGTTAGATTTCATGTTATTGCAGTTTTAATTGTTGTGTTGTATTGAAGTTGTTTAGTGGGTCGTAAGTTTTATTGACCTGTTTGTCAACTCAGCTTACATTATTAAAACAATATCAAATCAAAATCGGATATGACTTTTGTCATTTTTTTTTCGTAATTTTGTAAAAATTTTAGAGCATTCCCTTCTTCTTTTTCATAATGCTTTGAGATTCAATTAACTAAACTTCGACCGAATCTAATTAAAAAATTATAATAATTTATGAAATTCGATGATTTTTTCGAGAGCGATGATCTGCTTGACGCTCTTTGGGACATGCACTTCGATGAAATGACCCCTATTCAGGAGCATGCCATTCCGAGTGTACTCGAAGGACGCGATCTCCTTGCCTGCGCCCAGACCGGGACCGGCAAGACAGCTGCCTATCTGCTCCCTGTCATCGATATGATATGCACCGGAAGTTACCCTGAGGACCGGGTCAATTGTGTCATAATGGCTCCGACTCGCGAACTTGCCCAGCAGATTGACCGCCAGATGCAGGGCTTTTCCTACTTTCTTCCGATTAGTTCTCTACCTATATATGGAGGTACCGACGGATACACATATGAACAACAACGACGGGGTCTTAAGATGGGAGCCGACGTAGTGATTGCTACTCCGGGCAGACTTATCGCCCATCTTCAGATGGGATCTGTCGACTTGAGCGATGTCTCCTTTTTTATCCTTGATGAGGCTGACCGGATGCTTGATATGGGATTCTATGAAGATATCATGAGCATAGTGAAGCATTTGCCGGCAGAGCGTCAGACACTTTTATTTTCAGCTACAATGCCTCCAAAAATTCGCCAGCTCGCCAACACTATTCTTCGAAATCCGAAAGAAATAAAACTTAGTGTGTCTAAGCCCGCTGACAAGATTGATCAGGTTGCCTATTATTGTAACGAGACGGATAAAGATCGTCTGCTCGAAAAGATATTATTGGAGGAAGGGATGACAAGAGTTATCGTCTTTGCATCTTCCAAACAAAAGGTTAAGCAACTTGCCCGATCGCTCAAAATAGGAAATCTCAAAATAGGGGAGATGCATTCAGATCTTGATCAGACCAGACGCGAGGATGTAATGCTCGATTTCAAATCAGGGAAAATCAATGTTCTTGTGGCTACTGATATAGTTGCCCGCGGCATTGATGTCGAGGATATTCAGATGGTAGTGAATTTCGATGTTCCTCGTGAAGGGGAAGATTATGTCCATAGAGTCGGACGCACAGCGCGGGCAGATCGCGATGGGAAGGCTGTCACTCTTATCAATGCCAAAGATCGACGTAATTTCAACAATATAGAACGTCTGCTTGGCAAGCCGGTCAGAAAGGGGATTCTTCCTGATGAATTAAAACCGATACAATCGGAAGATTCTAAATCCAAGCAATCAGAAAATTCCCCCAAAAAGAGACCGGAAAGATCTAAACATAAGCAGAAGGAAAGATCTAAATCCAAGGATTCCTCGACAGGGACCAAATCCGGGAATTCGAAACGACGTTACCGTCACAATCGCAAAAATTCTTCCCGCACTAATAATATTGAGACGGATAGAATCCCTGAAGCATGAGATTGACATTATATTAGAATCTGAGATAGAACTGACGTCCGAGATCTATATATTCAGGAGTGAACTCTCCGGGAGAATTCTCTATCACAAGAGTATCTATATTGATGGCTTCGATCAGGCCGTTACTGTAATCGCGAACCAAAGAAGGCTCAATTTTTTGCAGAGCAATCATGACACGCTTCGCTTTGACATCCGGATTCCCTTTTACTTTGCATATCTTGAATATGCGATAGCCATTGTCGATTGAAAGATTCAGATAATGTTCAAGATATTCATAAGGCGCAATAAAAGCCAGAAGCCCTCCCGGGTTAAGGCACTTCCGCGATTCAACGATTAATTTTTCAGGTGAAAGACTACCGACATGTCTTGCAAGCATCCTTTCTGATTTTTCAGGATTCACTCCGCTTGCAAAAAAAGGGGGATTTGAAACAATAAGATCGAATCTATCTTCCAATCCACATCCTACTTTGTCAACTATATCTTCAAAACCCATTGATAAGATCCGGATTCTCTCTGCAAAAGGAGAATGCCCCGCATTATCAATCGCTTCTTCAATTGCATTTGACTCTATATCTATTCCGACAACCGTAGCCTCCGGCATTCGCTGGGCCATCATCAAGGAACTGATGCCACATCCGCATCCGGCATCAAGTATCCTGCGGTATGTTGTTAATAAAGGAGCCCAACTTCCAATCAATACGCCATCAACGCCGATCTTGTTTGCGCTCCTGGCATCAGAGATTGCAAACTGCTTCATTCGGAATGGTTTTCGCTGCTTTGCCATGAATACTTGAATTGCATGATTACGCAAAATTACTAAATGTTGATGACTAATGAAAGAAAAATTTGTAACTTTGCATTATGAAATTTGAGCGGAGTAGCTTTTCCCCTTATCAAAAGGTAAGATTGCAACTTCCGAAAGAAGAAAGAAATGAAGAAAAAAGATAATATTCAATCTGATAATCTCAACGAAGATAAAACTTTAGAGGGTCTGCAAGATTATGTAAATTTTCAAGACGATTCCACTCAGCCGGATCTCTTCCCGGAAGAGGACTATGTTGAAGACCCTTCTTTTATATCAGAAGAGGATTTTGTGATGATGGAAGATGAAATGACTCAACCATTCGATAATCAGAATCCTTCGTCCGAGGATAGTCATCACTTCACCGGATTTCAAGGCTTCCCCAATATGCAGATAGAGATTCCCGCCGGTCAGAATGATATCGACGGGACAAAAATGAGAGTGATTCGTGTCGATCAAGGGTGTCCCATGCCTTATGTGCCCATGTCCATACCTGATACTTTCGATGAAAATGAAGACGCTCTAAGAGAGTGTATAGCCAATGGACTACCGGTGATTCTCCTTTATCAAGACAAAGATAAATATAAGCCATTGACTAATAAAGGATTGGCAAAGGTGGGTGTCTGGGGTAGAATTATGCGCCGCGAAACTAACTCCGAAGGGGAGTCCTTGATGCTGGCAATAGGGGGTCCGAGACTTAAAGTGACTGAATTTCATAGCGATGAGAATAAACAGATCCACGCCATAGTAGAATTTGCAGATTGGAAAATAGCCATTGAACCTAAGAATGAGGTAAAGAACGCCGCTTATCTTCATGAACTGTGTCAAATAGCAGATGATGTGCATACTCTCGAAAATAGAGAAGATATACCAAAAGCATTCGAACTGCTTAAAAAGACCTCAAGGCAGCAATTTGTCAGTTCCATTATTTTTTCGATGAGTGTGGCGCCTGAGGTTAAATACGAAATGTTGAAAATATCAACTTTGAATAAAGTCATCGAGAAAGCTTTGGAACACCTGTCGAATCTACGTCAGCTACTTGAACTCCGCCGCGATATTAATAATAAAGTCAATAAGAAACTTGATGCCAATCAGCGGGAAAACTTCATCCAGCATCAGATAGAGATGTTGCAGAAAGAAGTCGGACAGGGAGTTGATTCTGACATAGTAAAGCTGCGTGAGCGAGCATCCGATAAGCATTGGGACGAAGAGACTCAATCTCACTTCGACCGCGAGATTGGAAAGCTTCAACGTCTTTCTCCAAATACTCCCGACTATAGCATCCAGTATTCATATCTCGATACTCTGCTCAATCTTCCGTGGAAAAACTATTCCGAAATAGATCTGTCGTTAGATAAAATTGAAGGTATTCTTGAAGAGGATCATTATGGACTTGAAAGAGTTAAGGAGCGCATCCTCGAACAAATGGCAGTTACCGCTTTACGGCAGGATAATAAATCTCCCATAATTTGTCTTGTGGGCCCTCCGGGAGTCGGTAAAACTTCACTCGGGAAATCTATAGCCAGAGCCATGGGAAGGGAATACGGAAGAGTAGCATTCGGAGGTCTGCATGATGAAGCTGAAATCCGCGGTCATAGACGCACATATATAGGAGCTATGCCCGGGCGCATAATTTCAGCTCTTCTCAAGATGAATAATTCAAATCCCGTAATAGTTCTTGACGAGATCGACAAAATCGGCAAGGATTATAAGGGAGATCCTTCGACTGCGCTTCTTGAGGTACTTGATCCCGAACAAAACTCGCGTTTCCACGACAACTATATCGACACTGATTATGATCTCAGTCAGATACTATTCATTGCGACCGCAAATTCTCTCGAGACGGTCGACGGGCCGCTCCGTGATCGTATGGAGATTATTTCCATCCCGGGTTATATAAGTCAAGAAAAGGTTGAGATTGCCAAACGTCATTTAATTGCAAAGCAACTCGAAGCCAATGGCCTGAAAGATGAAGAAATCAGTTTTAACGACGACGCACTGACCTACATCATCGAATATTATACCCGGGAATCCGGAGTAAGACGCCTGGAGAAGATGATAGGCAAAGTGCTTCGCAAGATAGCTGTCAAGAAAGTCAGAGGTCAGGAGTTCTCCCACAAAATCAGTCGCGACGATGTGAAATCCCTTCTCGGCAAAGAGGAATTCAACCCGGAGATTTATGAAAACAATGATTCTATAGGAGTTGTGACAGGTCTTGCCTGGACACAAGTCGGAGGTGAAATTCTATTCATAGAAAGTTCGATAACTGAAGGCAAAGGGAATCTTACTCTGACGGGAAATCTTGGAGATGTGATGAAAGAATCAGCTACTATTGCACTGAAATATCTAAAAGCGCACGCAGCTGATCTCGGACTTTCACAGGATATGTTCGATAAGCATGACGTACATATTCACGTGCCGGAAGGTGCTATTCCTAAGGATGGTCCATCTGCAGGAATAACAATGGCCACATCATTGGCCTCATCATTTACCGGGCGTAAAGTTCGTCCTCGATTAGCTATGACAGGTGAAATCACTCTGCGTGGTAAAGTCCTCCCTGTAGGAGGTATCCGCGAAAAGATAATCGCTGCGAAACGCGCAGGGATTACGGAAATCATAATATCCAAAGAAAACGAAAAGGATATCAACGAGATAAAACCCATGTATCTTGAAGGTCTCACATTTAAATATGTAGACAACGTATTCGAAGTACTTAATCAAGCTCTTCTTTAATCTGCAATAGCCATACAATAATAATAAGGACAGGCAGTCAATAAAAAATCCGCCTGTCCTTATTATTTAAATATCTAATTTATAATATGACCTACACTAAATGGTGATAATTAAAATTTATATCCGAGAGACATTACAACCTGGTTGGATGTGAACTTTACGTTAGCGGTCGGTTCTACCGGCATTGATGAGTCGGGATCGCCGGCAAAAGCGTGGTAAGTCGATGTATTCTGCTTATTGACGTAAGCGAGGTCAACGTAGAATCCTCCGGTGCGATATCCAAGTCCTGCAGTGTAATAATTTGTGGCATGAGAAAAAGAATACTCCGGCATCGTGCCTGCTGTATATATTATTTCTCGGCCGTCAGCCGCACTCTGTTTTACACCCGATGACACATTGCTGTAGCCTGCGCGTATTGAGAAATTCTTTGTCAATCTCATTTCGGCGCCTACGCGAAGAGTATGGATATCGCCATAGTAGTTCTTGATGTCATCATTTGTATAAGAGTATGAGTTGAGATTCGCGTAGTAAGGATACATTGCGTCATAGCCATCATATAAATATGCGGGATCTTTGAAATGCATCTTGGATGCGAAATCCCATTGATAATCGGCAGATACTATGAATCGGCCTCCTATAACTCCGGATGCTGAGACCATAACCTTCCAAGGAGATACAAATCTGAAATCATTATAGCCGGGTTCCCAATATCCCCGGGAATCGGAATTTGTATAATTGGTGTATGAATCCGTGCCGTTATATGTAGCATTCGCCATGCCACTGAATGTCTGGGTCAGGGAATAATATGTAGGAGTATGGAAAGCAACGCCTATTCTTAATTCCTGAATCGGCCGCAGAATAACTCCCAGTTTATAAGTGAATCCGGTCCCGCTGACATTATACCAGTTCTGAAGATTCCAATTAGAAGAAGTCTGCTGAATGCCTTGATCACTTTCGACGTATGCTCCCTGCATGTTCTCTCCATAGAAAGTATTGCGTGTATAGTTAAGATTGGAAATATCAAAATCCATACCCCAATAGAGAACATTTCCGAAGTTTCCGCCAAATGCGATATTGAAAGAGTCAATGCCTCCCGTCTCTTCAACATTATAGTTGGCCGTTCCCGACGTGCCGTCGCCAAACTGACCTTCCCACACCGGGCTATCCTGGTTTCCTATAGGATTGATAAGATATGATTGATATGCAAGAATAGTCATCCACGGAGCGGCATAGCCTCCATCATTAGGATTATATGGATTGAATCCTTGGCTATAACTTACATCGGCGACTGTCGCCCCCTCTGCATTAGCCACTCCAGCCATCCAGTTGGTCATAGAAGTACGCATATTTCCCAGGCCTCCTCCGTAGCGGTTATGGAAGGATGCCGTACGATTATACGTAAAACCGAAGTTAAGGTTCGGACAGGCCGAGGAGGGGAGACGCAGTGTCAGAACTCCGCCGATATTATTAAGGAGAAATGGAGTTTTATCATTTGAAAACTTTCCTGCGGAAGATTCGGAAGACGTAGAAATCGCATCAAGTCCGACCGTAACGCCGATTTCATGATTGCGGTAGACGCCAATGCCCGCAGGATTCATAGAAAGAGTTGTAAGATCTCCACCAAGCGCGCCGAACGCACCACCCATCGACATATATCTGGCCGTACCTTTCATATCCGGTCGTGCAAACGTCATAGCATTAATTGCACTCTGTGCAGATGCATCTTGCATTCCCAAAAGGAGGCAGGCCGGAAGAAGACCCCAAAAGCAGTGATGTAATATCTGGTTAAATTTCATATTATGGATAATTATATTTCCAACAAAAAATTAAAAATTAAATGAATCACCTTCCACTTGCGGAGGGTGATTCATTATAAATTTATCGGCGTCCACCTCGGCTGCCGCCTCCACCCGAAAATCCGCCGCCTGAGAATCCACCGCCACTTGAACGATGGCCTCCGGTATTATAACTTCCGGAGTTACTCCCGGAATTATAGCTGCGGCTTGAGCTTCCGGAATTATAGCCGGAGCCTGAACTGCGAGTTGAATTATAGTTAGAACCTGAATTGCGGGTTGAGTTATATGACGACCCCGAATTGCGGTTGGAGTTATATGACGACCCCGAATTACGGTTGGATGAACCTGAGTTATAAGCTCCAGATCCGGATTGACGACCATATGAAGAACTGTTGCCATTCTGACGATAAGAGCCGGATGAAGTGGATCCTGAACTTTGAGTACGGTAACCTCCCTGATTGGTAGTGCCTGACTGACTTCCGGTATTACCATATCGACGATGTCCATCACCTCCTATAGTATATCCTCCGGGTCGGGTAGAATTAGCTGATGAATTGCCGTTGGTCTGATATCGATTGGAATTGAGACTTCCGGACTGATTTCCCTGATAAGCGCCTTGACCGGGCTGCCGGCCATAACCATGATTGGTCTGATTCATATTGCTTCCTATACTTCCCATGGAAGGACGGGAATTATTACCCGGACGAGTGCCGGAAGTATGCCCTGCCATATTACCTATCGGCCGATGATAATCATGACTCCAACCCGGACGTGGACCAACAGGACGATTACCTCCGGGGCGATAATCAGCCCAATAGTTATTGTAGACAGGTCGCCAATGACCGGGATAATACGATGGCGTCCAACCCCAAGACCATGACGGTCCCCATCCCCATGACCAGGGATTATTCCAACCCCAATTCCAAGGATTATTCCAACCCCAATTCCAACCAACGCTTATCGGACCTATATTCCATGCCCAATAAGGACCATTGTAATATCCATAATAGGGATAGAAAAGATTGTCGTAGAAACCTGCAAACCATCTTCCGAATGTCGGCAGCCCGGCGAAGTTATATTCGATAGTGACATTACCGTATGAATTTTCAAGGATATCGGCAAGTGTCTCCTTATTATCGATAACTACGGTAGGATTATAGAATTTCTGAATCTGGGTAGTATAGACGAAATCTTCTGCATTGCCAATTCCCGAGCCGATGGTATCGACCGGAGTGACATAATATTGGCCACGCATATTATAATCGTCAACATCCATATCCTGGAAATTTGAAATATAGTTGCTCTGATGACCCGAAGAGGATTGCTTAGCCTGATTACTATTGTGTGCGACCTTTCGAGGATCATAATATATATCATCCTCAATTTCCGCCAGCATAGGGGCTACTCCGGCCATCAGCATAGAAGCAATGAGTATATATCTTTTCATAGTAAGTAAGTTCTAAAAATTAAACAATATTGTGATTAAAATGTCCTGAACGTCAAATTCGCTTTTTTAGAATTCATAAAGCTTATGATCGGATGATTTCGGAGTATACCATATATCTCTTCGCTATCAAATCCGATAATTTGCTCTTCTCATAGGTTCATTAATTTTTCTCACTTACTTATTTGTCTTTAATTTCTAACAATAAGACTCTATTTATTAAATAAAGTTTATGCAATAAAAGACAAAATTAACATTTTAACATTTTTTAATTTAGTGACGTAAGACCGGATTTCCGATTATTACTATCTACGGTTTATTACTATCTACTGTCAGCCCGCACATATCTACACAAAAGTATCCGACATCGTTCAGTCCAATCTGGTATCAAGCAAGAGAGGATATTCGAGAGATGAGATAGTCAGACCATATATAAACCGATCGTTGCTCGAATTTATACGTAATTTCTTGGCCAAAGGCACAGCCTTCAACGGATAATTGCGCGTGACGACATTCCGCGGCTGTCCCTTTAGTTCTTTAACCGACTTTTTATCAAGTATGCGCTCCACAATCATTATCCGTCCGGGAAAATCTTCTATACATTCCCGGCTGAAGAAGATATGAGAATTGGGAGAACCTTTTACTACATTGAATTTTTCGGCAAGGTAATTCCATGTCTTTAGTTTCATTTGAGTAGATGAAGGCTCATACATCCATACCATGCCCTTTTCTATCCATTCCTTAAGCAGATCTTCTTCCATTATCGGACCATTATAAGATCGGCCAAGTTCGGCGGGGGAGAGCTCTACTATCTGATGTTCTCCATTGGAAAGGATGTCGACCGTGACAAGCTTTTCAAGTTTGGCATCCTTTCGCATATCAATAAGGAGTTCCTTACATTCATTTTTTACTGCTACCAGATATAGAGCCTCAGTATCCGGGAAAATTTCGAGTGCCTTGGCAACATCTACCATCGGAGAGTTTTTTACTAAGACTCTATCTGCCACATCAAACAGCAGATTCCTGTTAGACACTATGTCAGGCAGGCATGCCGCCGGGTCATATAAGCGGCTGCCATCTTCATCCCGCCTTGCCGGATCGACATATATTAAATCAAACCGGCGGCCTTCCAGTTTATATTTTTTGAGGATCTCAAGAGAGTCTCCACATATTACTTCTGCCTGCGGAATCCCGGCGACCGATAAGTTATATCTAAGACATTCTGCTTTAACCGGATCGAGTTCTACAGCAACACAATCTTTTCCCTCTTTGCCAATAGCTTTCGACATTGTCAGGAAATCTATACCAAGGCCTGCCGTCATATCGAGCAAGCTGGAAGCACCGCCAATAAGTTGGCTATGGAATCGACTGACAAGAGTATTGCTGGCCTGCTCGGCAGCAAGTTTCGACGGGAAAATAATTTTTGAGAGATCGAGGAACTTAGATGAATATTTCTTTCTTGCCTCCAGTTGTAGAATGGCAAATTCTATGAAAGCTCTATCTTGCGGAGCAATGTCTTTGCCCAGCATCTTAAGACGCAATTTGGTAGGATCCTGCTCACAATATTGGCATATAAATTCCTCAAGTCGCTGTGAGATCAGAGTATTTTCGCTTAGACTGCGATATATTTCGAGAGAGTCGGATATCATATAGCTTATCCAATTTTGCGGCCTTAAGTCCTCAATACTCAGGTTAAGGCATCAGAAGTTTAGAAAGATGAATAGTTAGATAGCGCAAAAATAGTAAAATAATCTGAATTATGAAATAAAAGTTTTTGATAAATTTGAGTAATCACGAAAATTTAAGTAATTTTGCATTTGAGTGCTAATCCCGCTCACTTCCGAAAATGAAATTTATCAGAAATATCTACATAAGAAAAATATTTACGGGTCTTGCTTTTGCCGCCATAATATTGGGCCTGTCATTTACTGCTATGTCGAAATCCAACAATGATTTTGTAGTAATAATCGACCCCGGACACGGCGGTAAAGACCATGGAGCAATAGACAATAATGCACGAGAGAAGGACATCAATCTTGCTGTTGCTCAACGTCTGGGAGAACTCATTGAAAAGAAAATAAAAAATAGTGATGTGGTATTCACCCGCAATAACGATACTTTTGTTTCTCTTCAAGGTAGGGCCGACATCGCGAATAAGGCAAAGGGGGATCTTTTCATTTCTATCCATACTAACTCCGTCGATACGAAAAATAAGAACCGCTCCACTGTAGCGGGTGCTTCAGTCTATACTCTCGGACCAAACAAAGAAGGGGCGAATATGGATATAGCCCGCAGGGAGAACGCTGTAATCGAACTTGAAAACGGTTATCATCAGAAATATTCAGGATTTGACCCAAATAAAGATGAATCATATATAATTTTTGAGATGGCTCAAAAGCAAAATATTGCCCAGAGCAATCGCTTCGCCAAAATGGTGCAGGATAATCTGGTCAAAATTGCGGGAAGAAAAGACCGCGGGGTCCATCAAGCGGGTTTTTGGGTGTTATGGTCTACTTCCATGCCATCAGTACTGGTAGAACTTGATTTCATTTGCAATCCTGAGTCAGCCAAGTTCATGACTTCCAAAGAGGGAGTTAATAAACTTGCCGAAGCAATTTTTGAAGCTGTCAAGATCTACGAGATGAATTATCGTCAAAGCCAGCGGATGGCCGACCGACAGGAAGGTCCGAAAGACAATAACAATACAAAAGGGAAGGTTTCTGACAAGACTCTCGTAGCTTCCAACAGAGCCTCCAAGGAGAAAAAAATAAAAGGGAAAAAGTCGACTCCTGAAGTTGAAGAGACGATGCAGGACATGGCGGTGGCAGCTGATGAAGAAGCATTACAACCCGGGACTCTCCTGGGACTCTCTTTCTGCCCCGATAATGAAGTTAAAGATTTGAGCCATAGTCAGCTTCAGGCTACCCGGAATCAAAAGAAAGCCAGACATGCCTCCGACGGCAGGAAACGCCGGTCAGCAAAAGCCAGAGAAATATCTGATTCCCGAAACGTAGAAGGAGCAATTGCATTGAGAAGCGAATATACGGGAAAGACAGAGTCAGTAGTTGCCGCCAATACCCCGAAGGAAGATATTTCTACTCCCGATTCAAAGTCAAAAAACAAGAAAAAATCCAAGAAGAAAGTTTCAACTAAAAAGGTAGCCGAAAAAAAGACGGCTGCCTCTTCTTCATCAAAAGAGGATAGCGAAAAGTTGAGCAAAGAGGAAAGGAAGCGTATTGAAAAAGAACGTAAGGCGCAAGAAGCCGCTGATCGACAGGTAGCGGCATATAAAGCCAGACTGGCCAAAGAGGAGAAAAAACGCGAGAAAGAGCGTGCTAAAAAAGCCGATAGCACTAAAGATAATAACCCATCATCGATTGTTAAAACAAATAAAGACAATAATTCGGTAGTAAAGTCTTCCGGGCAAAATGCTGCATCCAAAAGATCAGTTACGTCCAAGGAATCCCATAAAGGTTACTCTTTAGAAGAATCATCGGATCCCGGACATGCTGCAAAAAGAAAATCGCTTAAGTCAAAATCGACAAATTGATAATTCATGAAAAAGAAATTTGGTAAAGAGTTTGCGATCGGTCTGTCGGTCATAATCGCTCTGGTAATTTTATTCGTAGGCATTGACTATCTAAAAGGTATCAATATCTTCCGTCCGGCTAACTTCTATGAGGTATATTATGATGATGTCGCAGGACTGGAGGTATCGGCTCCAGTGCAGATAAATGGATTCAAAGTCGGACAGGTTAGAGAAGTAAGCATCGATTATGCAAATCCGGGCAAAGTCAAGGTAGTGCTTGCCCTCGACAAAAATCTTCGACTGCGTCAGGGTACTGTTGCATCACTCGGATCTACTCTACTCAGCGGAGCTTATATCATTCTGGAGCCTTCAAAGACCGGCAATTTCCTTGAAGTCGGGAGCCAACTTACCCCGAAAGAATCATCTGACCTTATGGCATCATTGACCAATGAAATGCTTCCGAAGGTCAATGGCATTCTGCCCAAAGTGGATTCACTTCTATATAATCTGAACGTATTGATCACAGATCCTGCTATTTATGCCTCTATCAATCGATTGGACGGCATCACCGGAAATGTCTATGACGTGACAAAAGGATTCGGCACTACTATGAATACAATTAATCGCCAGCTGCCCATAATCCTCAATAATACGGGGAAAGCGACGATTGGTCTTGACACAATAACTGCTAATCTCGCTATTTTGTCCCGCGATCTGCGTCAGCTGCCGCTTCAGCCTACAATGGAGAATGTGGAGCGAATCACATCCAATCTTGATGAATTTTCCCGCCAGCTTAATAATCCGAATTCCACTCTCGGGAAACTCACAAATGATCCGGCACTTTACAATCAGCTTCATCGCGTAAGCGCTGATATAGATTCTTTAATAATTGATATTAAAAAGAATCCTAAGAGATATATCAGCATCAAGCTGCTCTGATTTTGAAAAAAATTTTTAAAAAATTTTTTCCGACAAAGAGTGCTATTTCTTAGACACTTATAAAAAAAAGTAAAAGTGCAAGTTTTTTTGCACTTTTTTTTTTACTTTTTTTATACTTATTTTGTAGTCTGAAAAGAAGGCCGCTGTATTAAGCAACCCTCTTTCTTCATATTTCTCTCTCAAAGAAATCTCCTTAAGATAGATAACAATGAACGAAGAATTATACTCGAAATGGGCTCAATGTCAGAAGTTTATACTCGACAACATCGGAGAATCGCGCTTTAACACGTGGTTTGCCAAGACCAATGCGCTCAAAATCGAAGACGACGCAATCACCCTTCAGGTGCCGTCTAACTTCTTCGTGGAGAAATACGAAGATGATTTTCTGCCCCTTATCCACGCTGCGCTGAAAAAATCTTTTGGGCGTCCGCTGCAGATATTCTATGAGCTTCAGGTCCTCTCCGGAGTTAAAGAGAGCAACGTCATTATAGGAGAGTCTCATCGAAGTAAAGCTGTAGGCTCAAAAATAGAGCGCGCGCGTCATGCGAATTCCGCAGCAAACAAAGGAGCATCCTCCAATATCGATTCTCAACTCAATCCTGTCTATAACTTCGAGAATTATTGCACCGGCCATTCCAATATTCTCGCTATGACAATAGCTCAGAATATTGCGGATCACCCACGCAATAATAATTTCAATCCTTTCTTCCTATATGGTGATGTAGGTGTCGGAAAGACTCATCTCATTCAGGCAATAGGGATCAGGGTTAAAGAGCAGAATCCGGATTCGAAAGTGCTTTATACGACCGCCCGCGAATTCCAGCATCTATACAGTCAGGCCGCCATCAAGAAGACCATACCTCAATTTATCAATTGGTTTATGCAGATGGATGTCCTCCTGATGGATGATCTTCAGGAAATTGCAGGGAAGGTAGGAACTACAGAAGCTCTTTTCCCAATCTTTAATCATCTTCATCAGAATGGCAAGCAACTCGTCTTCACTTGCGATCGCCCCCCCATGGAATTAGACGGCATTGCCGACAGACTAATCGACCGCTTCAAGTGGGGTCTGACAGAACGCCTACCTCGTCCGGACGCTGAACTCCGAAGGAAGATACTTAAATTTAAGGCTGTCAAAAACGGTCTTGACATATCTGACGAGGTGATTTCATACATCGCGGATAATGCCGTCAACTCCGTAAGAGAGCTTGAGGGAATAGTGATGGGGGTCATGACTCGCGCGATCAACCGCAATGCAGAGATTTCTGTTGATCTTGCCAAAGAAGTGATGAAGAATACTGTCAAGATAGTGGAGAAGCGCCCTGTCAATTTTGAAATGATAGTTGAGACTGTGGCCGAACACTTTAATCTTAACCCTGACGCGCTATTCTCAAAGAATCGAATGCGAGACGTCAACGACGCCCGGCAGGTCATCATGTATCTTAGCCATAAACTTACCGGACTTTCAAGCACTGTGATAGGGAGAAAACTCAATCGGCAACACGGCACTGTCCTTCACGGCATCGCAGCTATACGCGAACGTCTTAACTTAATGCCGGATCTCGCCAAATCTATAGAAGCGATCGAAGCCGACCTTGCATAATACTCAGAAGATAAATTTGGCGCGATATTTGTTATTAAAGTCGGGAAGGCATAGCCTTCCCGACTTTAAATTTGCCTCTCTTACTTATATTCATTGATATTTTTTATGATTAATACTTCTGATTTCAAGAAATCAATATCCGCTAAAATAGAAAATGGCCGATTGCTTGAAGCCATTGAATCCATACGCGGGCGCTTGCTCTCACTCAGAGATTCCGGAGCCATTGATCTGCTCAATCGCATTGCGTCCACATATTCTTTCCTTCTCCGTTTTCTTCGCGAAGGCAATCCTGATCCTCACCGTGATATTCAGCTCAATGAAGTCAGGGAAGACCTACTTGACCTGACCGAATTTATCGATCGCAAAGAGATGGGTAAAGACTCTCCTGAATTATTTCATACCCAATCCCGATTAACTGAATTTTCTGATCTTAACTTTTCAGAGGCATTGGGGAGATTCCTGAGTGCCGATGCTGCCCGCCAACTCTCGGCTCCGGATTCCGATGAATACAAAAAAAGTCTGACAGCCCAGAATATGGCTTTGAAAGACATTTTCTCCATCGTATGGACTATGCTTCCCGGAAAGTCTTCGGATCTGACTTCGATCATAAATGTGGCCATCGACCCGGATATTTCGTTTTCATTGAGGGGAGTACTGGTCGGGGCCCTGATAATGAATCTCCTGCATGCCTATGACCGACATAAATTTAATGCTCTGCTCTCTATAGAATCCAAGACGCAGTCAGAGAAAATCCGTGCCCGCGCTCTGACAGGAATCGCTCTGATTCTCGACACTTACCCTCAGCGCATAGGCCGCGACGAAGCTCTGCGAAGAAGATTTGAGTCTCTGTCGGATGACCTGACGTTTTATACTCGTATGCGCGAGGTAATCTATTCTCTTGCTAAAGCCCGCGGAGCAGTCAATTATCTGCGAAAGATGCAGACAGATCTATTTCCTGATATTCGAAAATTCGGACCGGATTTTTTAAAGAATATCAAAAACGATGAGGGTGAGATAGATCTCGAAAAACTTGAAGAGAATCCCGAATGGAGCAAGATGATGGAAAAGACGGGTATCGAGAAAAAACTTCGGAGACTCACTAATATGCAATCGAGCGGAGCCGATATGATGCTCACTATGTTTGAACAGGCCAGCCGTAACTTCTTTTTCAACGAGATCGACTCATGGTTTCGTCCATTTGCAGAATGGGAAACAGAGCGTCTCGGAATGTCTGCAGATCTGCGTCCCATTCTTGAAGTATTTTCATTGAACCCCGGTATATGCGATTCCGATAAGTTTTCAATGGTCATTAATCTTCAAAGGATGCCGGAGTCCGCTCGAGCTTTGCTTCGATCCACATTTGAAGCACAAATGGCCGAACTCTCCGAGGAAGCGAAGTCTATGATGCTTCATACCTCCACTCCCGAATTCGATGTGGAGTGCTACAATTATGCGCGCACTCTCTTCCGATTCTTCAATTTCTTCCGGTCTAAACAAGAATTTGACAATCCTTTTGAACGGGCTCAGAGATTCAGCCAATGGCCGTTCATCGGCAATATCCTTGCCGAAAAGGAGATTATGTCGGCTGTGGGAGAATACTATTATCGCCAAGGTTTTTTCCATGATGCCATCGCGGTTTATCGACAACTTGAAGATTATGATGCATCCGATGAATGGAAAGCATTCTGCCTCCAGAAAATTGGATGCGCTCAGGAAAAGACAGGTCGAGTCTGCGAAGCTCTCGACACATTCATTGAAGCTTTCAAATTAGCACCCGAAGATGAATGGATTGCTAAGAAGATAGCGAAACTCTCATCCGCTACTTCAACTAATTCTGAGGACGTTCGCCGAGCCCTGTTGCTTCTATTTTTCAAAGACAGGGATAATCTCGATTATCTTCTTCCGCTTGCCGAAGCGGAATCAAAGGGATGGATATATGAGGATCCTTCCGGTAAAAGAATAAAATTTCTGGATAGAGCGGCATATCTCGCTTCAGATAACCATGAAGTCATTCGCTTGCTCGCTACTCGCCGTGCAGGGATGAATAATGATCTTACAGCTGTCAAAGAGGGGTTGGAAATACTTCGGCCTCTGATTGATAATGCTGAAATGTATCTCGCCTCTGTGTCACTTTCTGAATCGACCGGTTCGGAAATACCCGAGCCTCTTGAAACAGATTCAGAACAGGATATCGTCGAGGACCTGATTTTAGCACTTTATCTATTCTACCTGAATGGACAGGAAGGAGAATGCGTCGCGATGCTCAAGAATCTCAGACATATTCGTAAAGAAAAATTCAGCCTTTCAGAAGTAGAGACATGTCTGCGACGCAAATTCCCTTCAGATGCAACTCTCATGAATCTCATTGAAGCCTTACCGCTATATAATGATGCGATAGCAGAGAAATAGAATTTGCTTATTCAAAGTAAAATTGCTATTTTTGCATAAAATTTGCGCAATAAAATTATAATGTTATGGTAATCCAACGTTGGCAATCCGTATTTCTCCTCATCGCAGTAGTGCTGATGGGGCTTTTCTCCTTCCTCTCTCTTGGTCAGATTCAGACTCCTGAATTCACAATCAACTTTACCGCACTCGGACTATCTCAGGAAGGGATATCCACCGGTGGGCCTGCTTTCGAGAATATCTCGACATGGTATCTTTTCGCAGTCTCATTACTATCCGCAATCCTTCCGCTCATAGCAATCTTCTCGTTCAAGAATTTCAAATTGCAGAAAAGTCTTTGCCTGCTCTCCGAGCTTGCTATCGTATGCGTCATTATTGCTTCCGCCATCCTCGGATATCAGACAATAGATGGAAGTCAGATAAGCTGGAGTTCAATCGTGTGCGCACCTTTCATATCGCTGATATCGGTCGCAATGGCTTACCAGAGAATATGTGCCGATCAGCGTCTGATACGAGACTCCGAGCGGTTGCGCTAACCGCACGCTTCAATGCTTGGAATCTCAATCACTCCCCCATATATAATTGAGAAAAATTAACCCATACTATATCATGGCAAAAGAATTAAAGAACTTTACCAAAAGATCAGATAATTACTCTCAGTGGTACAACGAACTCGTTGTAAAGGCAGATCTCGCCGAGCAGTCAGCAGTAAGAGGCTGCATGGTTATAAAGCCTTACGGATATGCGATCTGGGAGAAGATGCAGCAGACTCTGGATAAAATGTTTAAAGAGACCGGAGTCCAAAATGCATATTTCCCCCTTCTGATTCCTAAATCATTTCTTTGTCGCGAAGCTGAACATGTAGAAGGATTTGCAAAAGAATGTGCGGTTGTCACTCATTATCGTCTTAAGAATGATCCCGAAGGCAACGGAGTTATCGTTGATCCCGCAGCCAAACTTGAAGAGGAACTTATCGTGCGCCCGACTTCCGAGACTATAATCTGGGGTACATATAAGAATTGGATCCACTCCTGGCGTGATCTTCCGATTCTTGTCAATCAGTGGGCCAATGTAATGCGTTGGGAGATGCGCACCAGAATGTTTCTCCGCACTGCTGAATTCCTTTGGCAGGAAGGTCACTGCGCTCATGCCACAGCTGAAGAATCAGAGAAGCGTACTGTCGAGATGATAAATCTTTACGCGAATTTCGCTGAGAATTATATGGCAATGCCGGTAATAGTAGGAGTAAAAAGTGAATCTGAACGTTTCGCAGGAGCCCTCAATACTTACACTATCGAAGCTCTTATGCAAGACGGTAAAGCTCTGCAGAGCGGCACATCTCACAACCTTGGCCAGAATTTCGCCAAAGCATTCGACGTGACATTCGTAAATAAGGAAAATAAGCCTGAACTCGTATGGGCTAACTCCTGGGGAGTGAGCACTCGCCTTATGGGCGCACTTATAATGACTCACTCAGATGACAACGGACTTGTCCTGCCGCCGCATCTTGCTCCTATCCAGGTAGTCATCATTCCGATTTATAAAGATGAAGAAGGACGCAAGGCTATCTCTGAAAAAGTAGATCCCCTCTTGAAGGAACTTAAGAAAAAAGGTATCAGCGTAAAATTCGACGATGCTGACAATAAGCGTCCCGGCTTCAAATTCGCGGATTACGAAGTCAAGGGCGTGCCCGTACGTCTCGCTATCGGACAGCGCGATCTTGAAAACGGTACTGCCGAACTCATGCGCCGTGACACTCTTGAAAAAGAGACTGTCGCTTTTGAAGGAATTGCTGATTATATAGAAAGCCTCCTTGAAGACATTCAGAAGAATCTCTTCGAAAAAGCCAAGAAATACCGAGATGAGATGACTTATACCGTAGATACCTACGATGAGTTTAAAGAACAGATAGAAAAGGGTGGATTCATTCTCGCTCATTGGGACGGCACACCGGAAACCGAGGAGAAAATCAAAAATGAGACAAAAGCCACTATCAGATGCATCCCTCTGGATGGAGATCAGACTCCGGGAGTCTGCATGGTGACCGGCAAGCCTTCTGCCCGTCGGGTACTTTTTGCTCGTTCTTACTAATTTAAATGTATATATGACTCCGAATTCCCAAAGACCGGGAATTTGGAGTCTATGTTTTTTATATACTACAATATCATGAAACTACACAACTTTTTATTAGCCGCGTTAGCTCTGGGAGCCTCAGCCATGACGGCATCCTATTCCTATGGTGCGCGACTGACAATTGACGACTATTGCGACCTTAAGATAGCTACTCCTTCAGGAGTAAAAGAGATGTCTCCGATGGCTGATGGTCAATCATATTCATGCATATCGGATGACGGCAATTCTATCGAAGTCTATTCTTATAAGACAGGTAAAAAGATATCCACACTTTTCTCTATCAGTAATATAAAGGGAGAAGTGAAAATTTCGGAATTTGACGGTTATTCTATCTCCGAAAATGAAAAAGTCATACTGCTATGGAATGATACGGAGAAGATATACCGCCATACATTCCGCGCTCAATATTATGTCTATGATATTGCAAGGCAGACTATGAAACGTGTCTCCGATAATGGAGCGCAGCAAGGGGCCGTCCTATCCCACGACGGAAGATGCGTGGCATATCAGCGCGACAACAATATCTTCATTTCTAACCTCGATTACGGGACCGATTATGCAGTGACCACTGACGGCCTTCGAAACAACATAATCAACGGTACGCCCGATTGGGGATATGAAGAGGAGTTTGGAGTACTAAACACTATAAGATGGAGTAGCGACGACAACACTCTGGCCTATATACGGTTTGATGAGTCAAAAGTACCTGCCTATAGTTTCGACAACTATCGCAGTTTTTGCGATTCCGATCCTCTGGGAGATCCCTATCCGGAAGCTTATACGTATAAATATCCTTTGGCAGGGTATCCGAACTCTATAGTATCGGTTCATGCTTATGATTTAAATACCAAGACAACTAAGAAAATGGATCTTCCGATAGGGGAGAAAGACTATGTCCCCTCAATGGAATTCGATGGAGGGGGTAAGAATCTGATGGTTATGATTCTTAACCGCGACCAAAATCATCTGGATCTTTACCGGGTGAATCCCGGTTCGACGGTTGCTCATAAAGTCCTTACTCAGGAGTCAAAAGCGTGGCTATCACCTCAAGCCTACCAGATGGTAGATTACGGGAAGAACTCTTTCGTCATTGGAAGCGAGCAGTCGGGATATCGTCATCTCTATCTATATGATTATTCCGGCAATTTGCTTCGCCAGCTGACATCGGGGAACTTTAACGTCACGGAATACTACGGATATGATACCAAGCGTGGAATATATTATATTCAGACTACTTCTTTGGGAGCCATCAACCGCAATGTAGCTTCTACAGACGGTAAAAGCATGAAACTACTGCATAATGAAGCAGGAACTGAGAGCGCATGGTTCAGCAGAAACTTTGATTATTATTTACGTAGCTACAGCAACAGCACCACTCCTCCGGTCTATGAAATTTACGCCTCCGGCGGCAAGAAGATTATGACTGTGGAAGACAATGCTGAATATGCGGCGAAGTATTCAGGCGCTCCGAAAATGGAGTTTACCAAGGTCAGAAACGCAGCAGGAGAAGACATGAATGCTTATATAATCAAGCCTGTGGACTTCGATGCCTCGAAGCAATATCCTCTGATGATGTATCAATACAATGGGCCGGATTCTCAGGAAGTACTCAACAAGTGGAGGATGGAAGGCATCTTCTATATCGCATCGCAAGGATATGTTGTAGCCGCTGTCGACGGCCGAGGCACCGGCAACCGCTCACGGGAATGGGCCAATGCGGTCTATTGTCATCTTGGAGAATACGAGACTGCCGACCAACTTGCCGGAGCGAAAGAAATATCAGCATTGCCATACGTCGATTCAGAGCGTACTTCATGTTTTGGCTGGAGTTATGGAGGCTATATGACCCTTATGGAGCTTTCTGATCCAGCATGTAAGTTCAAGTGTGGAGTGTCAATGGCCCCGGTGACAGACTGGAGATGGTATGATTCCATTTATACAGAACGCTACATGACGACTCCCCAGCAGAATGAATCCGGTTATGACCGGGCTTCAGCTATGGATCGCACTCCCAATCTCAGGGGCAGACTGCTGATAATGTCGGGAACTTCCGATGATAATGTCCATTATTACAATACCTTGAAATATACATCCAAACTTAACTATGAAGGCACGGTTTTCGATATGATGTCGTTTACAGGATTTGAACATAGTCTGAGGATGTGTAATGCAAGAAGCCGACTTTTCGCTAAAGTCGCTGACTTCCTGAATACAAATCTCAAAAATGAGTAAAATCGGAGATACTTCATCCTCTGACATTTTTATTTTCCGAATACTCACTATCCCCATAAAAACCGGGATAATGACCAAATAATGTTAAAAACAAATTTTTCAGAAAGTTTTCTGAAAAATTTGTTTTTTATTTGGAAAATATTGCGTAATTTTGTGAATGATACGCCCCATAGCAATTATCGCCTGAGGCAAGTCTATCAACAGATATGCTTACCGAGAAAGATAATTTATCAGGCGCTAATTTGAAAGTATTCGCAAATGGATGATTTTCAAAAAGTAAATACACTGCAATTATATTCCTTCTGGAAAAATTTATCCATAGGATTGCTCGTCATTATTGCAATAATGGCGATCTCTCACATATTGCCGTTTTATGCGGCTCCGATTGTTGCCATTCTGGCAGCCGGAGTCCTCTATTCGATGATCTATAACTCCCGGGTCTCTCAAAACTCGCAGTGTATGATTGTCATCCACAGTCTGCTCTATTCGGTCATTAACTACACGGTGGTAGTCATCCTGCTTAATGTTCTGGTGCTGATGAACATCTTTACGCTACCGGATGATTTACTTTTCATGAATGAGCCTTTTCTCCCTTCGCTCATACTTGATCCTGTAGCATTTCTAACTATAGGAATCATATATCTTAGACGCAACAGCATATCCGTATGCAGAAACTGCAAGTTGAAAGCCGAAGGATTATATGAACGACGCTCCGGAAAGATATTCCGCTATGAGTCACATTACCAATTGAAGAATCTGATGATGCTCTTCGGAGCAATGTCAGTCATCGTCTGGGCATATTATCACTTCGTATATATAGAATTAAGCATCAACTCGCGCGACTACTATGTATTCGCATGGCTGTATATCATTTGCTTCGTACTGGATGAGATATATTTTATCTATCGCTACTATAATCTTTATCTTGACCTCAAAGAATCTGATGAAATAATCAGTCAGGATCAGATTCAGGATATGACGGCGCAGACTTATCTGAGATTCTACGTGATATGCGATAATAGCATTTTCCTCGATGCACATTACGTCGACAAAAATCAGAGTTTCAGAGAAGTTTTCAATACTCCATTTATGACCCGGCGGGCAGTCAATGGTATCCCGCTTCCGGAAGTGAGGACGATAATCAGGCGAATGACCGGAGTTAATGACGGCGAACTACGCTTCTTCTTCGGACGTAGGAGTCCTGATTTAAATAATATTTCAATCCTGCGCTACTTCTACTTCTTACCCGGGCATCCGGATGATTATAAAGAGATGCCAATTGAAGGAGAATGGATTGATTTCGAAGAAGTAAAAAGAATATATAGCCGCACTCCGGGAAGAATGAATGCAAGTCTGATTGGTGACATATCCCGACTGGCTACTATCATCCTTACTGAAAAAATTTTCAATGAAGAGGGGAAACGTAAGAATGGAATCAAGTCTTACAATCCTTCATTTAATCTTCATGATGTGAGAAACTCGCCATTGGATTTCCAGGATGATAAATGGATTAAGATCTCAATGTTCAATTCAGATACTCGATTCTATTCCATTAAAAAATTCTTCCGTGGCAAGCCAAAAGTAAGTAGCCAGAGGGATATAGAATTATAGGGAAGCATAATTCAATATTAAAAAATTGCTTCAAAAGAACAATTGCATTCTACTCCAAGAAGAGAATAACAATACGATAAATTCATCGAAATGTACGAAAGCATTACGATTACAGGACCGACGGCCTCCGGTAAAACCGGTAAGGCCGTCGCTCTTGCTAAGGCCCTCGGAGGAGAGATAATTTCTGCTGATTCGCGTCAAGTATATATAGGTATGGATCTTGGGACGGGGAAGGATCTCGACGAATATGATGGCATCCCTTACCATTTGATCGATATTGCTCCGGCCGGAGAAAAATATAACCTTCATCGCTACGTACGTGACTTCAGGAAAGCATACGATGACATTATTTCAAGAGACCGGCTCCCAATAATTTGCGGCGGAACAGGGATGTATCTGGAGACTGCCCTTTCAGGAGTCGTTCTGCCGGAAGTTGAAAGGGATGAAACTTTGCGACGGTCTCTTCAAGGATTATCGCTCGATCAACTGACGGAGATTCTCAAGAACTATAAGAACCTACATAACACGACTGATATAGATACATGTCAGCGAGCAATTCGTGCTATCGAGATACAGGAATATTATGCATCTCATCCGGAAGCGGCGGCAGAAGCAGACAAGAGTAGGAGTAAAAAAATCAATTCGTTGATTGTTGCCGTCGATATTCCTCGCGAAGAAAGAAGAAGAAGAATTACGGAGCGACTGGATGCCAGAATCAATGCAGGAATGATAGAGGAGGTAAAAAGACTCCTCGAGAGTGGCATTTCTCCCGAAGATCTGATCTATTACGGACTTGAATACAAATACCTGACGCTACACGCCATCGGAAAGCTCTCCTACGAAGAGATGCGTCACGATCTCGAGATAGCCATCCATCAGTTTGCCAAGCGCCAGATGACCTGGTTCAGAGGCATGGAACGCCGCGGATTCACTCTTAACTGGCTCCCCTACGACCTGCCCGATAATGATTTCGTCAGCGCAGTCCTAAAGCTATTCACTGCATAATTCGGGGGGTATCAAACCCAACATACGCGTGGTGGGGACACGATGACCCGCATCCCTACACACATATACATCAAACGAAATCCTATTTTGCTCTTATGAACGTAACAATATCTTTGGGGGAGAATTTTTTACCTTTGAGTAGGATGGAGGAGGTATATAACTTACCGGAGATGGCCATTGCGCCCCATGCGCATATGTATAGAATTATGACGCTTAAAATACTTTCCCAGAGTGAAGAGGTCTGAGTAATTGCATTGACAGCTCCGACAATCGGAGACGTAAACGGAATATAACTGAGAATCCTTACGAAAATTGTGTCTCCATTATCAACCGCATACATTCCTACATAAAAGCAGATAAGCAACAGAAATGTCAACACAGTCATGTATTCCTGATTCTCATTATTTTTATCAGTCATCGCGCCTACAGCTGCGAATAGCGACCCGAAGAATATATATCCTCCTGTAAAATACAGAATACTCCATACTATCGCCATTACATAATCATAGGTCAGGATCTCATGCCACGGTATGTCGATATGGAATACTATTACCACGCCGGCTACTATGACAAAAAGAATAGCACCCCATAGCAAAATCTGAGTCATTCCGACGAGTCCTACAGCTATTATCTTGGCAAGCATCATCGTGCGTCCGGGCACACAAGTAGCGAGAATCTCTACAATTCGATTTGTCTTTTCAGCTTTGACTTTCTGGAATATCTGAGCGCCATAGGTCATCAGAAAAAGAGTCAGCATAAGACCCATCATCAATCCCACGGCTTTGAGTGGAGTCATGTCTTCGGGTTCGGGAGAAAACTGCTCTTGTACACTCATAGCTGAATCAGAGTTAGCCATCATAATGCCCCCGAACGCACCGAAGGCTACCATTATCAAAGGCACGAGAAAAGTCGAAATCCAGAAAGATTTCGAAGTGACATCCGTGTGATATTCATTGCGGATTATAAGTCCTATTTGCGACATAATTATTGTTTAAGTTCGTGATTTAGGCCTAATTACATTTATAACCTCTCATAGTCTGAAGCATAGAGCTGATAATAATTTGAGTTTTGCAAGCAAAATTTAAATTATCTTTCTCCTTTCGTATAGCCCAAAAATATATCGGTCAAAGAGGGGAGGGCCTCTTCAAAGTGGAGTATATCTGATTGCATCGCTACTGCGTCCAGAATATCCATGTTCTTCTTCCCTTCCTCTTTGCGGGCTTTATAGGCGTACCCCTTGCGACCCTTCAATGGCTTAGTAGGCGATATTTCTTTCAGGGCTCCGCTGTCGAGAAGTGCCGGAATCTGAAGAGGCGTCTTCGTCGTTAGAATCAACGAATCATCCTTCCAAGCTTCTTTTACATTTTCAATAGAATCCTTGACCAGAAGTTTTCCATTATTGATCAGCGCAATATCACTACACATATCTTCGATCGCCGGCATATTATGAGATGAAAGCATTATCGTAGTCCCTCTATCATGCAGACGCTCTATCAGAGTCTGGAGTAATTGGCCGTTGATGGGGTCGAAGCCACTGAAAGGCTCGTCAAGGATGACAAGTTCAGGTTCATGGACGAGAGTCGAAATAATCTGCACTTTTTGCTGATTACCTTTTGAAAGCTCCTTGACTCTGCGACGACGATCGGGAGTCAGGTTGAAAAGCTCGAGGTACTCATTCATAACTTCCGTCAGGCGTTTTTTATCTCCCCCCTTTAGTTGTCCGAAATACATAATCTGATCCTCGACTCTCATTTTATCATAGAGTCCTCTTTCTTCCGGCATGTAACCTATCCTAGGGGAGGTCTCGAAAGAGGCAGGCATTCCGTCAATCAATGCTTCTCCGGAATCACTTACCATAATGCCGTTGATAATTCGCAGCAAGGTAGTCTTTCCAGCGCCATTCGGCCCGAGAAGTCCCATAATAGATCCTCTTTCAACTGAGAAACTTACGTCATCCAAAGCCTGCTTTGTTCCGAAATTCTTCTTCAGATTTCTAATCTCAAGAATAGCCGGCTTAGTTTCGTCATTATTATTGAGTTCCATATATAAATAATTTATCTTGTCCTCGCGCATAAAATGCGGTCGCCGAGATCTTTTGCCACTTTCGAGCGCATTATCATCATTGATGATATTTTACCCTGCAGCTCCTGGATTTTCTGAACTACAGCGTTGAAATCGCTTAGCGAGCTATCGGTGGCGGCCAGACTATTTATATCATCATTATCCAATGTGTCAGATAGTCGACGCAACTCCATCATATCTTGCATTACCATCTGATTTAAGATCTCGGATTTCCATTCAATCAAAGCTCTGCTGACCAATCCGATCTCATCTTCCTGTATTCGGGAGCCATTTTTGATGAAGATATTTGAGAGTACATATTTTTCACTGATGGCTTGTGTCGTCACTCTTCTCACGTCGCCATCCTCATGGCTTGCCAATATATCGCCCGGATAAAAGCGTGCATATTCCTTTAGCATTCTTGACCTCTCTTCCTCAAGGTTGATCTCAAGCTTTCGCTCCTCGCGCTCAATATCGGCCATAGTAGCAACTTTCCTGGCTATTTCCTCATGTCCGGCCTTTCTTTTACTTTCTATTTCAACTTCTATACTTTCCTTTCGTCTGATGAAGTCGGCAAAAAAATATTCTAAATTTTCGTTTAATGCTTCAAAGACCTTTTTAAAGACAGGCTCGGAAAACTCCACTTTGTCTACCTCAAGTTCATCGCATACAAAATCGAGAATAGTATAATAACCTGCATCACCATCATCTTTTTGTTCCTCATTATTTACAGAATTATTACCTGAGCAGACATTCCAATCGAGATAACCATATTTCAGAAGCAATTCTATCATCCTCGACTCCAAGGGCAACATAGGATTATTCCGGGAAACTCCTGATTGACTGATCTGCCGGACGAGCGGGTCTATTGAGTTCCCGGACGTGGATTGTGGGTCACTCTGCGCTGCCCCTGAAGAGAAAGAGGTAGTATTTCCCGATGTTGCACTCTGACTCTGAGTAGAATTCACGGCATCATCATTTAAAGCGCCTGCGGAATCTACACGACCATTTGCTTCACTTTGATTATCCGGATACATCCTTTGGGCCTCTCTTCTTTGACGATCACGACTCTGTTGCTCCAGAATCTTGAAACGCGACCGTTCTACTGCGGCTGTCACAGCTCCTTCATCCAGTTTCATCAACCGCGCGCATTCTCCGATATAGACAGTGCGGTCAACTCCATCAGGAATACAAGCTATCGATTCTATAACACTTCCTGCAACAAGAGCCTTTTTCTGAGGATCGTCGCCCGCATCTTTCATCAGGACCTCGATCTTGAACCTTATAATGTCACATGAATTACGTTCCACATATTCCCTGAAAGATTCCGGAGTATTTTCTCTTGCAAAGGAGTCAGGATCATGCCCATCGGGAAGAAGGAGCACGCTTACCTTCAGTTTATGACCCAACAACATATCGATACCCCTTAATGCGGCTTTAATGCCGGCGGCATCACCGTCATAGACCAGTGTTATATTGGGAGTGAAACGATGGATCATCGCTATCTGGCCGTCGGTCAGTGCTGTACCGGAGGATGCTACTACATTCTTCAGTCCGCTCTGCCACATGGAAATTACATCCAGGTAGCCCTCTACAAGGAAGCACCTGTTTTGACGTACTATTTCATTCTTAGCCTGAAAAATTCCATACAGCTCATTATTCTTTCGATATAAGACTGACTCCGGAGAATTTATATATTTAGCAGGCCCTCCTTTGAGATCTCGCCCTCCGAAGCCTACGACCTTCCCGGAGGAGTTCATTATAGGGAAAATCACTCTGCCCCGATATTTATCGTAATTATTGCCTGCCTGGCTTACTCCGGTGATACCGAGAGATTTCAAGGTCTGGAGATCGAAGCCTTGGCGTTGTAGGATCCCGGTCAGATGATTGCCCTTATCGAGCGCATAACCGAGATGAAATGCTTTAATTGCCTCATCCGTAACCCGGCGCCCATATAGATAGGATAGCCCGACATCCCGGCCTTCCGTGGTCGAGGTCAGATCTGATTCCATTTGCTTCATAGCCGCTTCGGCTGCGATTAAAAGACCTTCACGTTCAGTAGCTTTTTGTCGCTCTTCAGGAGTCAGCTCCCTCTCCTCGACCTTAATGCCGTATTTCTTTGCGAGCTGCTTAAGGGCATCGTAATAGGAGATACCCTCTTTTTCCATTATGAAATTGACCGGAGAGCCTCCTTTCCCGCATGAGAAGCAGTGGCATATATTGCGCCTTGGATTTACTGAAAACGATGGGGTTCGCTCATTATGAAAGGGACAAAGTCCCATATAATTGGAGCCTCGCCGAGTAAGATGGACATAATCGCTGACCACCTCCACAATATTTGCCGTATCTTTTATGCGTTGGACAGTAGCTCTATCAATCATTCAGTCTTATTTAACTGCTCTACTATAGCATGTATTTTTTCGTTGGTGCTCAATCGCGTTGGCACAAGAGGCAGACGTAATTCGTTTTCAATCATGCCGAGAGTATGCAGTGTGCATTTGACTCCGGCCGGATTCCCGTCAACGAAGAGAAGGTTGAAGAGTTCCGCAAATTGAAAATGATGGGGGAGTGCTCCGTGGAAATCTCCTTTTAAACAGCGTCTTACCATTTTTCCGAATTCTTTTGGAAAAGCATTTGCAATTACCGATATGACTCCTTTTGCTCCTAAAGTCATAAGAGGATAGGTCACTCCGTCATCTCCGGAGATGACTTCGAAATGTGCTGGCTTGCTCTTGATAATTTCCATTATCTGCACAAAATTTCCGGATGCTTCCTTGACTCCGATTATATTAGGATGATCATTAGCAAGGCGAAGAGTGGTCTCTGCCGTCATATTGACTCCGGTACGCCCGGGCACATTATATAAAATGACCGGCAACGGACTCGCCTCTGCAATAGCGGAATAGTGCTGATATATGCCTTCCTGAGAAGGTTTGTTATATGGAGGTACGACCGACAGGATAGCGGAAAACCCGCTGAAGTCTCCCTCTTTGAGTTCTTCTACGATAGCTGCTGTATTATTGCCCCCTACTCCTAAGACCAAAGGCAGACGCCCGTCGACGCGATTAAGGATAAATTTCATTATTTGCTTCTTTTCGGAAGCAGTAAGAGTCGGAGTCTCGGCAGTAGTGCCGAGGACTACAAGAAAATCAACACCTGACTCAATCTGAAAGTCAACCAGTCGGCCAAGTGCGTCAAAGTCAATGGATTTATCAGCCTTAAAAGGAGTCACGAGAGCTGTGCCCAACCCCTCGAGGTTAAATTTAGCCATAAGAAAGTTACGTTAAGTAGTCCCAAAATTAGCAAAAATCCCTGACTCACGCAAATTCTCGAACCAAAAAGCGCAAGACAACGTTATATTATTATAATTAATTTCACACTATTAAAAACGCACGGATATGTTAGACGAACTGAAAAAGAAGGCCGAAGGCCTGATGAATGACGAGAATGTAAAGAATGTCGTAGATAAAGCTAAGGATTTTGTGAACTCCGAAAAAGGCAAGGAAGCTCTCGAATCAGCCAAAGATAAAGCCGCGGATTTTGTAAAGGAAAAGACCGACGGCAAAGG
>JAIDYR010000055.1 GCA_029057985.1 Muribaculaceae bacterium
AATCAGGAGGTAAGGAAAAGTTTCTGGGAAGATCTTGTGCCGACCTATCTATATCCGGACAGCAATCAGCGTCCGTTTTCGATCAGATCGTTTATCCAGGAGGTAAGGGCAGGTGATGCCGCAGGGTTCATGCGCAGGATGGAGACGCTCATAGCGGGAGTTCCCTACAGCGAGAAAGGCTCGGCCGAAGGTCACTTCCAGAACGCGGTCTATCTGCTCTTCAGTCTGATGGGATTCTATTGCAAGATGGAGGAGCGGACTTCCACCGGCCGGATCGACATCCGTCTGGAGACGGACCGCTGCATCTTCATCATCGAGTTCAAGATCGACTCCACGGCGCAGGCGGCCATGGAGCAGATAGAGGAGCGTCGCTATTGGCTTCCCGACCGGCTGAGCGGCAAAGAGATAATCCTTATCGGGGCCAACTTCGATACCAAGACCCGCAGACTTTCCGAAGATCCCGTCATCAAGCGCATAGCGCTTGATAGTTAATAGTTGATAGTTAATAGTTAATAGGTCCGAAGCGAAAAAAGGATGCGTCCGAGCGTATGCTATAACTAAAAATCCACGCCGGGTTAGATCGCGCGCGGGTTGTATCTCATGCGGGTTATATCTCATGCGGGTTATATCTCGCGCGGGGTTATATCTCGCGCGGTTTATACCTCACGCAGAGTTTACGCAGAGGCGCAGAGCTTAGCTTCGGGGCGTTAGCTTAGTTAATCTTGACCGCAGAGTCGGCTCGCTTCGCCGCCTCAGTTACCATCGCCTTAAGCGTGACCTCATCGCAACCAGGACCTCAAGTCACTCCCAATCGAGTCGTTTCCCGAAGCAAAACCCCGAGTCACTCCCAATCGAGCAATAACCGGAGTAGGACCTAACCGAAACATGACCTAACCGAAGCAAGACTTAACCGAATCATAACCTAACCGAAGCGAGCGAAGCAATGCGCCACTCAGCGCTCTCAGCCTCTCCGCGACCCGAACGGACTCTCCATTCAGAAGTACAGCTCAGCGCCTCAGCGCATCTCTGCGTGAGATAAAAAACACAACGAGTTATAAAATCCTCTGCGTAATAAAAAAGCGGAATAAAAGTTCTGCGCCGGTTCTGCTCGATCAGCGCAAGCCGGTTCAGCGTGCGTGAGTCTATAAGTTCCTTCACCGCGCACGCGTCCTTATACCTGGGTGGGGAACGAATTTACCTCACGCACGCAGAACGTTTCCCCGCTCAACCGGCAGAACTAACGCAGAGACGGCTCGCTCCGCCGCCTCAGTTACCACCGACTTAGGGCAACCCATCCGGAGAAATCCTTCAGTCACAAGATCCCTTTAAGGCTGTGAGATTATAGACCTCCTTAACCTGCAAAGGGCGGAATTTCCCTATTTTTATCGTTAAATCATAAAAAAATCTATAATAAACTCAAAAAAAGAGAGCTTATACTTTATTTGCTAAAAAATTTGAGTTATCTTTGCAAGTTGAAAAGTAGACGCAACTCTATGCGCCTACTTTTTCGACATCTTTTTTGCTTTCTGACATCTTCCCTTTGAGCATAGTCAGGATGCAAAAACAGATTCACAAAGTCTCATGCTTCGGCAGAGGCAGCCACCTTTAAAAATTAAAACAACATAACAATAACATCTACAAATGCAGAACAAAGGGTTTATCAGCACCATCGCTGTGCTCCTGATTCTTATCTGCGGATTCTACATCAGCTTCTCTTTCGTGACTTCGCATTACGAAAAGAAAGCGGAGGAATTCGCAGCCAAGATTTCCGGCACAACCGACGCCACCAACGACGTCTATAAGCAAAGTCTGAAGCAATTCAACGACTCAATCGACAAAGAGAAGGTCTATCTGGGTTACACCTACAATCAGGTCCGCCAGATGGAAATCGGCCTTGGTCTTGACCTTAAAGGCGGCATGAACGTCGTCCTCGAGATCTCCGTCCCCGATATCCTTCGCCAGTATGCATCCGGTCCGCAGGCGCTCAATCAGATCAACGACGCCATCGCAAAAGCTCAGAAAGCCGGAGTTAAGGATTCCGACAAGGACTTCGTGCAGAAAGTCGCAGCCAATTTCCAGCCCGGCACAATGGCCGGCCTCTTCAACCGCGACGGCGAATACCTCTCCAAACTCAAGAACGGCTCCAGCAATGCTGAGGTGACCGCAGCCCTTCAGGAGACTGTAAACGCTCAGGTCGACGCTGCATTCAATATCTTCCGCACTCGTATCGACCAGTTTGGCGTCGTAGCACCCAATATCCAGAAACTCCAGGACAAGACAGGGCAGATCCTGCTCGAACTCCCCGGCGTAAAGGAACCCGAGCGCGTCACCGACCTGCTCAAGTCTTCCGCCAATCTGGAATTCTTCGAAGTCTATAACTACAATGAGATTCTCCCCGAACTCGCCGCCTTCTCAGAGGCTTACGCAGCTCAGGACACTATCAACCACACCAATCTCATCGAACTCCTCGGCGGCCGCCAGCCCGACGGCAGCCCGGTTATCGGCGTCGTGGCTCCTGCTAATCAGGCTCTCGTAGACTCGATCCTCAATTCTCCGCTCGCCAAGTCGAAGCTTCCCAGCGACTTCTCGGCAGTATGGGAAGTGAAGCCCGTGGAAATCACCTTGACCGACGCCAACGGACAGCCCATCAAGAAGAATGAAAATGAAAATCGCACTACTCCTTACTGGAAGCTTGTAGCCCTGAAGGGTGACGCGGCTCTCGAAGGTGACGCAGTCACTTCCGCTTCGTCTGAATTCGACAACATGCGCGGCAACACCGTCAACATGCGCATGAACGACAAGGGCGCACGCGAATGGGCAACCCTTACCCGCAACAACATCGGCCGCCCCATCGCAATTGTGCTCGACAACCGCGTGTACTCTTACCCGAACGTAAATAATGAGATTACAGGCGGATCCTCCGAAATCACCGGCAACTTCACTCCCGAAGAGGCCAACGACCTCGCGAACGTCCTGAAGTCCGGTAAGATGTCGGCTCAGGTGAAAGTTGTCAGCAACAACGTTATCGGCCCGTCGCTCGGCGCCGAGGCCATTCAGCAGGGATTCATTTCATTCATCGTGGCTCTCGTGCTTCTGATGATCTTCATGATCTGCATCTATGGAGTAATCCCGGGGCTGGTAGCAAACATCGGACTTATCCTCAACCTCTTCTTTACTCTCGGCATTCTGGCTTCTCTCCAGGCTGTGCTGACTCTGTCGGGTATCGCCGGTATCGTCCTCGCTCTCGGCATGGCGGTCGACGCCAACGTGCTTATCTTCGAACGCACCAAGGAAGAACTCAAGACAGGCAAGAAACTCCGTCAGGCTATCTCCGAAGGTTACTCCAACGCCTTCTCCGCTATCTTCGACTCGAACCTGACTTCCGTCATCACCGGCGTCATCCTGCTCATCTTCGGTTCGGGCCCGATCAAAGGCTTCGCGACTACGCTCATCATCGGTCTTGTCTGCTCCTTCTTCACAGCAGTCTTCCTGACCCGCATCGCCTTTGACCTCATCACCAAGAACGGTCGCTGCGCCAACATGACCTTCACTACAGGCCTGAGCCGCAACTTCCTTGCCAACACCAAGATCAACTTCCTCGGTCAGAGTAAGATCGCATCTACTATATGGATCGCTCTTATCGTCATCTCCATCGCATCTCTGGCTATCCGCGGCATGAACCAGGGCATCGACTTCTCCGGAGGTCGCAACTACGTAGTCCAGCTCGCCAAGGATGTCAACCCGAAGGATGTAGAGAGCCGTCTGCTCGACGTATTCCAGACTGCCGGCAACGACAAGACCATTTCTGTCAACGTCATCTCGATCGACCAGCCCTCGAAGGTGCGTATCTCGACCAACTATAAGATCGCTGATGAATCCGAAGGCGTAGAAAACGAAATTACTGATATCCTCTATAATAATCTTCAGAACGAGCTGACCGGAGCTGACGGCAAGGTAATGCCGAAGGAGGCCTTCACAGTAGCCGACGAATCTCACGGTATCATCTCGATTCAGAAGGTTGGTCCGAGCGTGGCCGACGATATGCGTCGCGACGCTTACTGGGCTGTAGGCATCGCGGTAGTCTGCATGTTCCTGTATATCCTGCTGCGTTTCCGCAACATCGCATTCTCTGTAGGCGCCGTAGCTGCCGTAGCTCTTACCGCATTCCTCATTGTCGGATTCTACTCCGTATGCTGGGGCTTCTTCCCCTTCTCCATGGAGATCGACCAGAGCTTCATAGCGGCCGTGCTGACAATTATCGGTTATCAGATTAATGATACGGTGGTAGTATTCGACCGTGTCCGCGAGATGATGAAGGTCTACCCCAAGGAGGATCGATATGAGACTATCAATAAGTCATTGAATACTACCCTCTCGCGTACATTCATGACTTCTTTCTCGACTCTGCTCGTGCTCCTCTGCATCTTCTTCCTCGGCGGCGACACTATCCGCTCATTCACATTCGCTATGATCTTCGGCGTGATTGTCGGCACATTCTGCTCACTCTACTGCGCTGCCCCGATCGCTTACCAGATCCTCAAGCGAAATGCCAACAAAGCCAAAGCTGCCGCAGCCGGCGAAAAGCCTGCCCTCAACGGCAACCGAAGGTTTAAATAACTGATCAGTAATAATTGATTAGAAAGCTATAGCTTAGTGATCTTTCATTAGCTGCAAGCTATCTGTAATAGAAAATAAATGAGTCGACTCCGGTCGGCTCATTTATTTTATCTCCCGTTAACGATCACTGTTTTCAATCATTTCCTGCCATATCACCTTCAACTGATCTCTACTACCTGATCACTTTTACCCTGTCACTGACAAGTGATCACTGATACCCCTGCACTGGCCACTTGCCGAAGATATAACCCCTCACCGGCGGAGACTGAAATTTCATGGCAATAATTTTTTGAATATTCGATAATTTTATTTAATTTTGCAATCACAGACCGCTATGCAGAGGCCCCGGTCAAAGGGTACAAAGCGGGTGGGTCTGAGGGGACACGGCATTGTCGCTCCCGAAATTTAAGTTTGTAAAGCGTTATCAGACGCTCCTTCTTGACGTTTCGAAATCTGGAAAATTTCATGTTGAGTCAGGAATGAGGCAACCGGTGACGCCTTATGTGGATATGTCTATCCGGCGGATAATATCGATGCGTGAGCATCGTATTATCCGGATATATCATATCACGCGTGAGGCCTCTGCGTTGTCCGTTTTACTCAACAGGGCATTCCAGAGCCTCGAAACGTAAGAACGGACATCAGATTCGGTTCTCGCGCTTTTTTTTCATATTTCCCGACATCTTCAACAATCCTATAGGGAGCCGTAGGATAAACTATTTAAATAACTATCTTATGGCACAAAAACATAAACTGACCATCGACATCTTCGGAACAGACCAATACGACACCGATTCAATTCCCAAGTTGATGATCAAATCACTTAAGAACAATCCTGATTTCAGCGCTACAATTCCCGATCATGACTATGTATTTCTCATCGGCGACATCAACAGCAAAAAAATTGCGGTAATCTGCGGAAAAGACGCAACCTACGACGATTTCACCCGTATGGTGGATAATGCCCTCGCCGAGAATTGCGATCTCATCTTCGCATCGACCCCACATCATGCGGATAAATACAACTACCTCAAGAGAGAAGTCACCGGGCAAGGTTATTATCTGGTTGAGACCTCCCCGCTCTTCCTGAAAATAGCTTCGGGTTATCCTGAGGATAAGGACTTGCAGGAAATTCTTAATGACACCTTCATTGAAACGCTTTTTAATATAATCAAGCTATGAGGATAAATAAAATAACTCTTCTGCTCACTATGGCGATGCTGGCCCTCCCGGCATTTGCCCGCGACTTCGAATATACCTTCGAAGGCAAGACACTGACATATACCGTCATCGACGAAGAATCCAAAACATGCCGTACCAAAGAAGGATCCCAAGTTGACTACTCCCCGGGTAATAATATTTCCGGAGATCTGACTATTCCTGCAACTGTCTCAGACGGTACATCCAAATACACTGTGACAGAAATAGGAGACTACTCCTTTGTTAGTCTACCCATCACATCCGTTATCCTTCCTAATTCGTTAACCAACATCGGTAAACGTGCTTTTTATAATAGTGGCTTAACATCTGTCACCATACCAGCTAATGTTACTTCAATTGGAATTGATGCTTTCTGTGGTTGTAATAAAATGAATGAAATATTCTATAATGCAGAAAACTGTCAGATATGTGGAAATGGAGATACATTACTTGGTCACTTTCCGATGTATGTTAAAAAAATTATAATAGGTGAAAATGTTAAAAAAATTCCGGATTATACCTTTGATAGCTGTCGCAGCATCCAATCTATTAGTATTCCAAGCTCTGTGGTGGAGATAGGAAAGAATGCATTTTATGGCTGTTATTCTCTTAAATACGCCGAGTTTGCAAGTATCGCACACCTGAACAATATTTCATTCGGAAATGAATATTCCAATCCATTATGTTATGCGAATAATTTACACATCAGTGGTGAAGAAGTTACAACACTGGAAATACCTGCCAATGTGACTAAGATTGGAGATTATACATTTATCAACTGCGAGAATATTTCCACCGTTAGAATTCCTAATTCCGTAATTGAAATTGGTGAGTGGGCTTTTTTCGGGTGTAAGACTCTTACCTCTGTGGAAATACCGAATTCCGTAATTGAAATAGGGGAGTGTGCTTTTCACGGGTGTGAGACCCTTAACTCTATGGAAATTCCTAATTCCGTAACGAAGATAGGAAGAGGTGCCTTCGCATATTGTAGTAATCTTACTTCTGTTGTCATTCCCAATTCAATAACTGAAATTGAAAGTGAGTCTTTTTCTAACTGCTATAGTCTTACCACAGTTATCATTTCTGACTCAATAACGAAAATAGGAACTAATGCTTTTGATAGATGTAGAGCTCTGACTTCGGTCACCCTACCTAATACCGTTACTGAAATAGGTAAGGAGGCTTTTATATATTCCGGGCTCTCCTCGATTGTAATTCCCAATTCTGTAACTGAAATCGGGGAAAGTGCTTTCTACGGATGCAGTGGCCTAACTTCTCTGGGACTTCCCAATTCTTTAACTAAAATCGGAAGCGGGGCTTTTAGGGGATGTAGTGCGCTTACCTCAATTGAAATTCCCAATTCTGTAACTGAAATCGGGGAAGGGGCATTTACTACTCTTTCCGAAGCCTATTTTAATGCCGAAAATTGCAATTCTTGTGGTTCATCTAAAAATCCTGTTTTCTCATCAAGGTTAAAAAATCTTATAATCGGAGAGAATGTTAAGACTATCCCCAGTTATGCTTTCTACGGATGCAGTGGCCTGACTGAGATCACTATCCCTGTCTCAATAACCGAAATAGGGTGGGACGCTTTTGCAGAATGTAAGAATATGACCGAGGTCTTCTTCAATGCTGAGAATTGTAAGATTGATTATATTGATTATGATGATTTTAGAGGTGGATGCTTCTCAAAAAATTATCTCAAAAAAGTAGTATTTGGAGAGAGTGTCAAATCTGTTCCAAACCGAGGTTTCGAGGATTGTAAGGGGTTAACTGAAGTTCATTTCTCCAATTCAATAACCAAAATAGGTTACTCTGCCTTCAGTGGGTGTTCCGGCCTGACTGAGATAACTATCCCTAACTCCGTGATAGGAATAGGGTCATATGCTTTTGATAATTGTACCGGCCTGACTGAGATAACTATCCCTAACTCCGTGACAGAAATAGGGCATAATGCTTTTAATAATTGTACCGGCCTGACTGAGATAACTATCCCTAACTCCGTGACAGAAATAGGGAGGGGTGCTTTTGCAGGCTGTAAAAATATGACCGAAGTCTTCTTCAATGCTGAGGATTGTTACAGGCTTGAATCCGTATTTCCATCAACAATAAGGAAAGTGACATTTGGAGATGGCGTAAAAAGAATCCCGGAACATGCATTTTCAGAGTATAGCAATCTGGCTGAGGTTATTATCCCCAACTCCGTGACTGAAATAGGAAGCAGTGCTTTCTACTTTTGTAGCGGCCTGACTGAGATCACTATCCCTAACTCTGTCACTAAAATAGGGATGGGGGCTTTTGCAGGCTGTGAGAATATGACCGAGGTCTTCTTCAACGCTGAGAATTGCTTGTCTTGTGGTAATTATTACCAGTCTCCATTCCCTTCATCTATTACCAAATTAACAATCGGAGAGAGTGTGAAAAATCTTCCCGAAGCGGCATTCTACTCTTGTTCAGGATTGGAGGAAGTGTATATGAACGCCAAAAATTGTCAATCCTGCGGTACTTCAGAGTATCCGGCTTTCCCAAAAACATTGAAGAAAATCATAATCGGAAATAATGTTGAAAGGATTCCGGATTATATGTGCTATAACTTCGATAATCTGACTGAAATATCAATTCCCGAATCCGTAAAAGCCATAGGGAATTATGCATTCCGTTATTGCACGGGGCTCACGAATGTGCCGTTGACTGATAAAATATCAACTATTGGAAAATATGCTTACTCCTACTGCTCAGGACTGACCGAAGTAACAATTCCGGCGTCAGTATCTTCAATCGGAGAAGGAGCTTTCGATGGATGTAACCATCTTGAGGTGGTTAATACTCCCTCGCTTGAGGATTGGTTGAAAATTAATTTTGAATCAAACTCCTCCAATCCAACTCTTTATGCCAGGAAATTGCTTGTTGACGGAGCGACTATAAGAAAACTGGTGATTCCGGAGGGTGTTGAAAGAATCAATTCTTACGCGTTCGTATGTTGCGAACCCCTCGTCACTGTTAATCTCCCTGAATCTCTGAAATACGCCGGCAGTGGTCCTTTCAGCGGATGTTCAGGATTGCAAAGATTGATTTTCCCTTCGTTGATTTCCTATTTATCAATGCAATATGATTCATATTCTTCACATCTGAATTATGATAATGATGGTGAAATATATATCAAGGATGAGAAATATGACGAGAAGAATGTGAATTGGCCCGAGGAGTATACTCATATCCCTGACTATGCTTTCTATGACACTAAACTTGAGCATATAAACATCCCTCCTACGGTGGTCTCCATCGGCAGGAGTGCATTTGAAGATTGTAAGTATCTGAATGAAATCAGCATCCCTGCAAGTGTAAGGAATATAGGACAAGAAGCCTTCTATAACTGCCGTTCACTTAAAAACGTGGATATCGAAAGTCTTGAATCATGGATCAGTATTCCTTTTGCCGATGAATATGCCAATCCTATCAAATATTCAAGAGTATTCACATTAGAGGGTCAACCTGTTGAAACTCTTTACATTGATTGTAACAATTATTCATTGGGTCAATATGCCTTCTTCAATGCAAGGAATATTGTCAACCTTCGAATCAGATGTAATGAAATTGGCGAGGAGGCATTCGCCGGATGCTCGGGTATTAAGAATTTATGTCTTGATGTAAACTCCGTTGGTGATTGTGCATTTGAGAATTGCAAGGGTATAGAGACGATTTTCAGTACAACCGTAACCCCTCCGGTATCTCCTGATAATGCTTTCTCAAATTATTCAGGGGTGAATCTTTTCGTACCCTACGGAAGTGTCTCATCTTATGAAAATGCCCGAAATTGCTGGTGGAGATTTCTTGATGTCTATGAATCCGATTTCAACAATCTTGATGATTTGTTTGGAAATGATATAATCAGCGGAATCAGCGACATCTATTCTGACTCGGAAACCGATACTTCATATTCCGATGGAGAGTACGAGTTGTACGATCTGAATGGGTTGAAGATTTCAGGCTCACGCGAAGCTCTTTCTCCCGGCCTCTACATCGTCCGTCGGGGCGGCAGAGTCGAGAAAATCTTAGTGAGATAATTCCATTCACGATCCCGCCCTATTGATCATCCCCCATAAGAGCCGGAATTAAAAACCGGACCGAAACCAAAGAGGCTGTCTAACAATTGAAGTTAGACAGTCTCTTTTCGCTATCCTATATAACCTCCTATATAACCTCAGGGCTAATTTCTCTCTCCCGCAGCGGCGCTTGCGCCGAAATAACCTATGTTCGCAAGCCAAGCTTAAACTTAAATTTATAAACCGAAATCCACGAGATTACAGATTTTTTTCGTAACTTTACCAATTAAATACATTCTCGATAGCGATCGATGGCAAGCAAGCTCAAAAATATCACTCGCGCCGGCATCCGCTGGCTCATCCCGCTGGGACTGACAATCCTGCTGGTATGGGCTCTGTTCCGTAAAGTAAACTTCACGGAAATGATGCAGATCATACGCAATGGCTGCGATTATTGGTGGATATTGGCTGCTATGGGGCTGAGTATTGTCTCCCACATAGTGCGCGCCGCCCGCTGGCGACTCCAATTGAGAAGCCTTGGCATCCGGCCGCCGTTCCCGGCTCTATGCTGCTCAATCTTCGGATGTTATGCGCTCAATCTTGTCTTTCCCCGTCTCGGTGAAATCTGGAGAGTCACTTATATCTCCCGACGGGAGAAAGCCCCGTTCACTACTATTCTCGGTTCGCTGGTATCCGATCGTCTCGCCGACACTGCCATGGTCGGCCTTCTGACTTTACTGACATTCGTCGTAGCCAACCGGGCGATCAACGACTTCCTCGAAAAATATCCTGTCGGACAGGACGCGATCCGACTTCTATCCTCCCCTTTACTATGGATTGCAGGGATCGCCTTTGCGGTGTTAATAGCCGGGATTCTATGGGCCTACCGCAAGACTTCCGCCGTCGGGCGCCTGTTGTCGTGGTTGCGACAGGTATGGGAGGGCTTCGCATCCGTAGGGCGCATGAAAGGGAAATGGGCTTTCCTGATGCTGACCATAGGCATCTGGGGATGCTACTATTTCCAGCTCTACCTGGCTTTCTTCGCCTTCCCTTTTACAAGGAATCTATGTTCGGAATCCTCTCTTGCTTTCGGACTTACTCCTTGCCTGCTGGCTTTCGTGCTGAGTTCGATTGGAATGGCGATTCCAAGTCAGGGTGGCCTCGGGCCATGGAATATTGCCATCATGTTCGGCCTCGCCGTCTATGGCATCAACGAGACCGAAGGGGCCGTATTCTCAATTCTTCAATGGAGCGGCCAGACAGTTATGCTGATAATACTCGGCATATACACGATGGCATATATTGCTTCCTCGCGACGCAATTCAGTTGCATCTACAATTTTAAGTAAATAGAAAATGCTACTCAGAAATAATATAGACGACAACGAAGAGGAGGATTACTTCAACACCCCTCATCAGGAGCCTAAACCGAAAGAGCCCAAGCCGAAGGAGCCCGGGCCCGACGAACCTCAATATTATGATGGAGAGGACGAGTGGGAGCATCTCCGTCCTGCCCGCAATTCCTGGAAACTATGGGGCGGTCTGATTATATTAGGCGTACTTTTAGGATTGGGGTATGCACTTTGGCTCAGATATTTCTCTCCGTATGAGGAAGAAGTGATCCAATACGGATATATCGAACGCACCTCCAAGCGAGGCTTTATCTTCAAGACAATAGAAGGAGTTTTCCTTCCTTATAAGGCCCTGAATGATACTGTCGAGCCTTACCCCGGAGACCTTCTTATTACGGCGAAGAATGACCACGTGGCAGCCGAGCTCAAGAAACTCGAGTTCGGCAACCTTCCGGCTCGCATAGTACTGGAGCGTTACAGGGCTACTGTCCCCTGGCGCGGCGAAAGCGTATGGGTCGTGGTGGAGGCCGACACGGCCGACGTCACCAAGATCTACCCTGCGCCTGACAGGCATCCGCTTATACCTCTGACTCGATGACTCGTAATTCCGATCTCATACTTAATCAGCTGCTCCGCGGGCTTCATCAGCAGCCCCGCGGGACTAAGATATGGCTGATCGCAATACTCATTATTTTGGGCAGCATGATCGGCGACACGATACCTTGCAGCGCGCAAAAAGTAATGAAACAGGAGCTGCGTCGCCCGGGCAAGGCTGAATCACTGGGGGATCATGAGGGGGATTCGGTAATAGTGGTCGGGGCTACGGTCAGAGAGATTCCTGCTTATTGCTTTGCCGGATGCGAAGGACTGAAGAGAGTGGAATTTGCGGAAGATTCGAGATTGACTTCCATAGGAGCATTCGCATTTACTGAGTGTGAATCTCTTACGGAAATAAGAATCCCGGAGAGTGTGACCTCCATAGGCGACGGAGCCTTCCGAGGATGCAGGAAGCTGGAAGCAGTCATTCTCCCGGCCCGACTTCACAATATTCCCCGGGAGGCCTTCGCCTATTGCCGGAATCTTAAGCATATCAATCTTCCCTCTGCTCTGACTTCCATCGGGCCTCTGGCATTTCTGGATTGCAGAGAGCTGGATATCCGCAGACTTCCGGCTTCGGTAGCGAAGATCGGTAACAACGCTTTCGGGCGTTGCTACTCTCTTAAGGAAATGGTCTTGCCACGCAATTGCCGCAGTTTAGGTAGTTATGCCTTTGCTGACTGCTCCGCTCTCGAGCGCATCGTCATGCCGGCCAACAGCGCCATGCTCGGGGAATTGCTCTTCAGCGGTTGCCCGAATCTCCGCGATATCGAAGAGCCATCGAGGGTCCCCCCTGCGATTGAATGTAAGAGTTTCCTCTTCGAACCCTCCGACACTGCCGCTTGGCGCGACTGCCGCATCCATATCCCCGCCGGAAGCGAGTCAGCATACCGCAACTCTCCCTACTGGAACTCCTTCAATTCCATAAAAGAATAACTCCTCGATTAACCGCGTCAACCGAGTCAAAGTAATGAAAGAGATAAAAATCAACAATATAGCCGGCCTGCACGAGGCAGCCCGGGAGTTCTTAAAAGCGATCGGCGACCGGAAAGTAATAGCTTTCAACGCTCCGATGGGTGCCGGGAAGACGACCCTTATCGGAGAGATCTGCCGGCAACTCGGAGTGGAGGATGACATCTCATCCCCCACATTCGCAATCGTCAACGACTATGAATCCCGCGCCACAGGCGACCATATCTATCACTTCGACTGCTATCGCCTCGACGATCCCCGCGAAGCTGAAGATATGGGAATAGAAGACTATCTCTATTCCGGCAATCTCTGCCTGATAGAATGGCCCGACAGAGTCGAGGAATTCCTACCCGACGACACTCTCTGCGTCAGCATCCGCATCAACCCCGATGACTCCCGCAGCGTTATATTATGCCCCGCGTAGCGCGGGCTATTTACGCAAGAAAATCAATAAATTACAAAACTTGAATTATTAATTATTAACTATCAACTATAAATGGGAAAAGTACTGATTATTGGCGCCGGAGGCGTCGGCAGCGTAGTGGCTGCAAAGTGTGCTCAGAATCCTGAGGTCTTCTCGGAGATCGTGCTCGCATCCCGCCGTAAGGAAAAATGCGATAAGATTGTAGAGAAACTCGGAGCCAAGAACATCATCACGGATCAGGTAGACGCTGACTATGTCGATCAGATCGTAGAACTCTTCAACCGCCACAAACCCGATATCTGCATCAACGTCGCTCTCCCCTATCAGGACCTCACTATCATGGAGGCTTGCCTGCAATGCGGCGTCAATTATCTTGACACGGCCAACTATGAACCCAAGGATGAGGCTCACTTCGAGTATTCATGGCAGTGGGCATATCGCGAACGATTCGAGAAGGCCGGACTGACGGCTATCCTTGGATGCGGCTTTGATCCGGGAGTATCGGCGGTATTCGTCGCTTACGCCGCAAAGCATCACTTCTCGAAGATGGAATATCTCGATATCGTAGACTGCAATGCAGGCAACCATGGCAAAGCATTCGCCACCAACTTCAATCCCGAAATCAATATCCGCGAGATTACCCAGAAGGGTAAGTACTGGCAGGAAGGGAAATGGGTGGAGACCGAAAACCTCGAGATCCATCAGCCCCTCAACTATCCCAATATCGGCGAACGCGAGTCATATCTCCTCTACCATGAAGAGCTGGAATCTCTCGTGCAGAATTTCCCGACTATCAGGCGCGCACGCTTCTGGATGACCTTCGGACAGGAATATCTGACTCATCTGCGAGTGATCCAGGATATAGGGATGGCCCGCATCGACCCGATCATGTACGAGGGCAAGGAGATTGTGCCTATTCAGTTCCTTAAGGCCGTGCTGCCCGATCCGGGTTCGCTCGGAGAGAACTATACCGGCGAGACATCGATCGGATGCCGCATCTCCGGCCTCGACAAGGAGGGGAAACATTCCACATATTATATCTACAACAACTGCTCCCACGAAGCAGCCTACAAAGAGACGGGCGCTCAGGCAGTCAGCTATACTACCGGCGTCCCCGCCATGGTCGGCGCCTACATGTTCCTGACAGGACAATGGGTGATGCCCGGCGTCCACAACGTAGAGGAATTCAATCCCGATCCTTTCCTTGAGAAACTCGCCGCCTCCGGCTTGCCCTGGCACGTCATCATCGACGGCGACCTCGAATTTACAGAACTTTAATAACTTCGTGATTATCCGGTTATTTAAGGCGTCATCGCCTTAAATAACCAAATAACCTAACGACCGAATAACCATGAAATTATATAGTATTCTCCCCGCAGCTCTCATAGCAGGACTCGGGATAGCGGGAGCGACCTCATCGCTCCGACCCGGAGGAGTCAGCAGCCGGCCCGGAAGCACTCTCGACATCTCGACTGAAAAGGGAACAGTGCGCATCACGCCCGTCAATGACGATATATTCCGCGTGACCGTGCTTCCCGACGACACTCTCGCCACTCCTTACGTCGCCTCTCAGTCGGCCATCTTGGAGCAGAATCAGAAAGATGTCGACGGCATGAAGCATATCGTCTGGCCTGACCGCGTCGAACTGATGAGCGCGACTACCAAAATAATAATCGACAGGAAGACAGGCACTGTGAAATTCTATTCGGCCGACGGCGAAGAACTCCTCTCCGAACTCGACGGCGTCGATAATAATTCCAAGACCAAGAGTGTATCTTTCTCAGGCCTGAATGTCGGAAATCTATATGGTGCCGGCGAAAGAGGACATTCCCTGCGTCTGAACGGCGACAGCCTCTCGATGTATAACCGACAGAATTACGGATATACAAAGGGCGACCCGCGCATCTCGCAGATGGGTATCAGCGTGCCTTACTTCGCGTCCGACCGCGGATTCGGCGTCCTCTTCGACGACTATGACGCCGCGGCCCTTCAACTCGGGAAAGACACCATCCTTTATACATCTCCGACTCCGCGCGCCATCTCCTATTACTTCATCAACGGCAGCGAAAAGAATCTTGCCGGAGTAGCAAAGAGATATTCTCAGCTGACCGGACTCCAACCGCTTCCTCCCCTATGGTCGCTCGGATATGTCACTTCAAAATATGGCTATCATAACCAGCAGGAGGCTCTGGGAGCAATCGACTCCCTGAAGACCCGAGGCTATCCGGTCGACGGCATCGTCCTCGACCTCTACTGGTACGGGACAGAGACCGACATGGGACGTCTCGAATGGGATAAGGCCCAATGGCCCGACCATCGCGCAATGCTCGACAGCCTTAAGCGACAGGGAGTCAACATGGTAGTGATATCCCAGCCCTATATCAACAAAAAGGGCGCAATCGACAACTACAATTATCTTGCCGATCAGGGAATGTTGACCAAGGATGCAGGTGGCAACGTCCATGACGTGACAACATGGGTAGGCGACGCAGGCATGTTTGACGTCTCCAATCCGAATACTCGCAAATGGCTTCAGAATCGCCTGATGGATCTCACTCAGGATGGTCTCGCCGGATGGTGGGGCGATCTGGGCGAACCGGAAGTGCATCCTCTGACTATCCTTCACGCCAACGGTCAGACAGCCTCACAGTATCATAATGTATATGGCAATGAATGGTCGAAACTTATCTACGACGGACTTCGCGAGAATTTCCCGGAAATGCGCCCGCTGCTGATGATGCGCGGCGGCACTGCCGGACTGCAGCGTTATGCCGTAGCTCCGTGGACCACTGACGTCTCCCGATCCTGGGGCGGATTCGGACCTCAGGTCAATCTCATGCTCAACTCCGGAATCTCCGGCCTGGGCTACATGAGTTCGGATATCGGCGGCTTCGCCGTAGACCCGGCTAATCCCACTGACCCCGAACTCTACGTCCGCTGGCTCCAGATGGGGACATTCACTCCAATGCTCCGTACTCACGCACAGACAAAGCCCGAGCCCTACCATTATCCCGAGCAGGAAGCTATCCTGAAGAAATACATCAAGATGCGCTATGAATGGCTACCCTATAATTATACCCTCGCTGCCGAGAACGCTCTTACCGGACGCCCGCTTGCTCTCCCGATTAACTATGACGGAAAGAGCAACGGCGAAAAGTTTGCCAACGTTCAGGATGAGTATCTCTGGGGTCCGGAAATACTCGTAGCGCCGGTAATGGAGAAGGGCGCCAGATCGCGAAAAGTCCTCTTCCCGACTGGAGAATGGATCAACTGGTGGCGACCCACACAGAAATTCCAGGGCGGACGCTCCTATACCGTGCAGGCTCCCCTCGATCAGATTCCCCTCTTCGTGAAAGCCGGATCGTTCATCCCCCAATATCCACGCGAGATAGAGAACACTGAGCAGTACGATCCTTCGACCCTGCTTATAAAGTACTTCCCCTCGAAAGAAGCTACCTCCTACGATCTTTTCGAGGATGACCGCAAGTCGCCGACCTCCATCAAGGATGGAGAATTCGCATGGCTGAAGTTTGCCGGGCAACAGAACGGCAACAGCATCAAAGTGAGCATAGCTACGGAAGGGGGTTATGTCGGGATGCCCGAAGGGCGCATGATAGATCTTCAGGTAGTTGGAGTCGCTGCGCCGAAGACTGTAGAATGGGGAGACATCACTCTCGACAAGATGGCTTCGCGCAAGATGATACGCCAATACGGCTACACGTACGATGCCGCCACCCGCACTCTTACCATCGTCTTCCCTTACGCCCACGACTACAAAGAAATCATTATTAAGTAATAAGTGATAAAAATAAGGGGACTATTGATAATCCCCCGCTAATCTCTGCCCCGCAGAGCGGGGCTATGCGTCAGGCCCGTATCGGCGACCGCAAAGCGGTAGCCGGTGCGGGTTCTTAAAATGCGTAACCCCCTTGAAATAATATTGTCATGAGCGCTAAGCGCTCATGACAATATTATTTCCGCCGCATATTGCGGTGCAACCGACGTCCCGAGCTTGCGCCGCATAAGCCGATACCCGTTGATCTGCCAATCGCGCTTGGGTGAAGGCTGGAGAAGAGGAGTCAGGTGCTGACAGATCCGCGCGACCGTGCAGCGATGCACGAGCAACTCCGGCACTATCTCATTGCCTACTATAAGATTCGGGAGCGATACATATTTGACTTTCAATAGCTTTTCCATCACCTTATACGACCATTTCCTGCCATTGGCACGGTAGCAAACTACCTGCGGCGTGCCGACAAGCGCTGTCTCAAGCGTGGCCGTACCCGACGTCACTAAGGCCGCCTTGGAATATTTGATAAGGGTCAGAGTGGCGCCGAAAGCGACTTTAAGTCCCGGGTCCTGAGCTACCTCACGATAGAATATCTCCGGAATGGAAGGCGCAGCAGCCACTACATACTGAAACTCCGGGTAACGCTTTGCCGCTTCGATCATCAACGGAAGATTATTGCGGATCTCTCCTTTTCGCGATCCGGGCACAAGAGCAATCATCGGACGCTCATCGGATATCCCCTGACGCTCCTTGAAATGGCGAAGGGGCGAAATATGGCCCAGCGCATAATCGACCTCCTCCACCGAAGGATTGCCTACGTATGTCACATCATCATAACCGCGTTTCTTATAGAAATCCACTTCAAACGGCAGTATGGAATATAGATGGGAGATATATTTCCTGATCGATCTGATCCGATATTCCTTCCAGGCCCAGAGCTTGGGAGATATATAATAGTCGACCCGGATCCCTAACCCTGACGCAAATCGGGCCAATTTCAGATTGAAGCCGGGAAAATCCACGAGTATGAGCACGTCGGGACGAAAATCGCGTATCACGCCCTTGGCAAACTTGAGATTCCGGAAGATGGACCCTAAATTCCTCAGTACTTCCGAGAAGCCCATCACGTTTAGCCGGTCATAATGTAATTCGGGGGGACGGCCGGCCTTGGCTGCCATCAGATCGCCGCCGATGAAGCGAATCTCGCAATCGGCATCTTTCTGCCGCAACGCTTCTATCAGCCGCGAAGCATGCAGATCCCCGGAAGCCTCCCCGGCAACTATCATTATCTTCATTACTTATTCTTTGATTGCAATATACGAAGCCCCGGAAGCGTTATGCTTAAAGGGGATACCTGACCGCGCTCCCGTCTTTGAAGCGCATCCCGGAATCTCCTCCCTGAGTCAATTCCGGATTTCAGACCCCAAAATTAATATTAAATTACCTTATTTCAAAAAAATGAGGAATCTTCTCTACATATTCCTGCTCATTTTATCAGGTGCGTTCATTCAGGGATGCATCTCCGATGACTTTACGACTTCACCCGGAGTACGCCTGAAATTCTCCACCGATACGGTCAGTTTCGACACTGTCTTCACCGATCTGGGCACTCCTACAGCGCGCCTTAAGGTCTTTAACCCTGACAAAAAGAGCGTAAATATCTCCTCTATCCGCTTCAGAAATCCCGACTCGCCGTTTTCGATGAATGTAGACGGCGTCAGCGGTTATGACTTCTCGAATGTAGAGATCCGGGGCGGAGATTCCATCTTTATCTTCATCGAATGTTACCTACCTGAGAATCAGGACACCCGGCCATTCCTTGTCAGCGACGACCTCCTTTTTCAACTCAACGGCAACGAGCAGAGCGTACGCGTCGAGGCTTACGGTCAGAACGTCACGCGCCTGCGCAATGCAGTCATCGAATCCGACATGACCATGACCGCCGACCGGCCTTACATAATATTCGATTCGCTGACCATACGCAAGGGCGCGACCTTGAGAATCCAACCCGGAGCGATGGTCTTGTTTCATGATAAGGCTTCGCTCGTCGTTGAAGGCAGGTTAGAGGCTCTCGGAGCTCCGGGGAAAATGATTCAGATGCGAGGCGACCGACTCGACAATGTACTTCCGGACGTGGGCTATGATATTCTCGCCGGCCAATGGCGCGGCATACGCTTCGCCCCGGAATCTTTCGGCAACAGAATGGAATACTGCGACATGCGTTCTACAAATTACGGCGTCGTCGTGGACTCCACTGCAGATCTGTCGCGCCAGAAACTGACTCTTGTCAATTCATGGCTCCATAATTCCGAAAGCACCGTCCTGCGCTCCATCCATGCCAAAGTGGATGCTTACGGATGCGTATTCTCGGAAGCGGCCGACGCCGTGGTGAGCCTGACGGGAGGCGAACATCTCTTCTCGCAATGCACTCTCTCCAACTATTATCTCTTCTCAGTCATCTCGAATCCGATCCTATCGCTTTATCATGTGCTACCCGCCCACGCCTCCGTCAATCCCGCCAATCCTCTGATGAAGGCTTCATTCAATAACTGCATAATTTATGGTCTGGCTTCCGATATAAATGAAGGGGATCTGGCAGGATCCGATGTCTTCATCCGCTATACCCTCTTGAAGGCCAAAGGCAACGATGATGCCAACTTCCTCAATTGTCTCTGGGATAAAGACCCGCTCTTCCTGACGGTCAGAGATGAATATTATTTTAACTATCACGTCAAGGACGACAGTCCGGCAATAGGAGCCGGCAATCCCCTTCTCGTCGCTCCTCCGACCCTCTCCGACATGGATGGCAATCCCCGCATTGTCGACGGCCGCAATCCGACCCTCGGAGCCTACGCAAAATAACTCCTGATGGCGCATCATTATTTTCTTCCCATATCTGAAGCATGCCTGCCTCCGAAGCAGACTATAGTCCCTATGCCGGGACGCGTCGGCATGGTCGGACAGTACCCCCCGCCACGCATCCTTTGGTTGGATTCGACCGAATCCACACATAATCTCCTGAAGACTCCGGACTATGCCTCATTGCCCGACTTCAGCATGGTCGCTGCCCGCTGCCAGACAGCAGGACGCGGGCAGCGCGGCAACCGGTGGGAATCGGAAGATTTCAAGAATCTCACGTTCAGTATGCCGGTAAGTCCGACCTGGCTGTTGCCTTCACAGCAGTTCGCACTCTCGGAAGCGGTAGCTCTGGCGGTCGTGGCCTTTCTGCAGAGCGAGGGCATAGAGGCATCGGTAAAATGGCCCAATGACATCTACGTCGGCGATCGCAAGATATGCGGAATCCTGATCGATCATTCAATTGATGCTACCCGCATCCTGCGCAGCATAGTTTCGGCCGGACTCAACGTCAATCAGACACTTTTCCTCAGCGACGCTCCGAATCCCGTAAGCATAAAGCAACTTCTGAATCGCGACACTCCGGTAGAGACCGTCGCCACGGGGCTGCTGCTCCTGCTCCGGCAATTCATCCTCCTAACCGCAACTCCGGGGGGCCGCCTGGAGATCCACAATTCTTTCATGCGCCGCCTCTACCGCAACGACGGCCTGCCCCATCCCTACTTCGACCATCTCCGCGACATGCGGATGGAAGCCGTCATCGCCGACGTCCTCCCCGACGGCACCCTCCTGCTTCGCGACATCGCCGACTCATCCATACGCCCCTATCTCTTCAAGCAGTTATCCTTCATCATCTAAGGCCGCTCCGTTCTTGATGGTGGCCCGATTGAAATGAGGGCAAAAGCCTCGCCATGCAGTCCGATTGAAATGTGAGCAAAATCCTCGCGATGCGACCCGATTGAAATATGGGCATAAGCTCATCCCAGACGCCTCCAATCTAAGGTCTGAAATATTTTGCTATTTCGCGAAAATTTAGTAATTTTGCAGTGAAGTTGAGGGCATTCCCAAGCTTCGGTTCAGGCAATACAGAAATATACAGGCCCGGCGCAGGATGCAATCCGCGGATTTTTAGTATTTTTAACAATACGTTTTAATCCTTCGGCATGTGCCGTTTGTTATCACAGGTAGAGAAAAAAGTATAAAATCAAAATAACCCATTAAATTCATATTAACAGACTGTTATAATTATGGCAGAATTGGATTTGTCCCAGTATGGGATCAAGGATGTGAAGAAAATCATCCACAACCCCTCCTACGAAGAACTTTACAAAGACGAGACCAACCCTGAACTTCAGGGCTACGAAAAAGGCATCGAGACTGATCTCGGCGCTGTCGACGTAATGACCGGCATCTATACCGGCCGCTCGCCCAAAGATAAATATCTTGTCAAGGATGAAGTCACTGAAGATACCGTATGGTGGACTTCCGACGAATATAAGAACGACAATAAGCCCATCTCCACTGAAGTATGGGATGAACTCCGCGAAAAGGCTGTCAAGGAACTTTCCGACAAGACTCTCTATGTAGTCGACGTCTTCTGCGGTGCAAACCCCGCTACCCGCCTCGCTGTCCGCTTCATCATGGAAGTGGCATGGCAGGCTCACTTCGTGACCAATATGTTCATCCGTCCTTCTGAAGAGGAACTCAAGGACTTCAAGCCCGACTTCGTTGTCTTCAACGCTTCCAAGGCTAAAGTCGAAAACTATAAGGAACTCGGCCTCCATTCCGAGACTGTAGTTGCCTTCAACATCAAGGAACGCCAGCAGGTTATCCTCAACACTTGGTACGGCGGCGAAATGAAGAAGGGTATGTTCTCCATGATGAACTACTTCAACCCTCTCCGCGGCATCGCTTCAATGCACTGCTCCGCCAACACCAACATGGACGAGACCTCCACAGCGATCTTCTTCGGCCTCTCCGGCACAGGCAAGACCACTCTTTCCACCGATCCGAAGCGCAAACTCATCGGCGACGACGAGCACGGCTGGGACGATGAAGGCGTCTTCAACTATGAAGGCGGCTGCTACGCTAAGGTCATCAACCTCTCCAAGGAGAACGAGCCCGACATCTACGGCGCAATCAAGCGCGACGCGCTCCTCGAAAACGTCACTGTAGCTGCCGACGGCACTCCCGACTTCGCTGATAAGAGCGTCACTGAAAACACCCGCGTTTCCTATCCGATCTATCACATCGAGAATATCGTGAAGCCCGTCAGCAAAGGTCCCGCTGCAAAGCAGGTAATCTTCCTTTCCGCTGACGCCTTCGGAGTTCTGCCTCCCGTAGCTCTCCTTAACGACGAGCAGGCTCAGTACTACTTCCTCTCCGGCTTCACTGCAAAACTCGCCGGCACAGAACGCGGAATCACTGAGCCCACTCCGACATTCTCCGCTTGCTTCGGCCAGGCATTCCTTTCTCTCCACCCGACCAAGTATGCTGAAGAACTCGTCAAGAAGATGAAGGCTAACGGCGCCAAGGCTTATCTCGTAAACACTGGTTGGAACGGCACCGGCAAGCGCATCTCAATTCCTGACACCCGCGGCATCATCGACGATATCCTCAACGGCGACATCGAGAAGGCTCCGACAAAGATTCTCCCATACTTCGACTTCGTAATCCCGACCGAACTCCCCGGCGTTAACTCAGAGATCCTCGATCCCCGCGACACTTACGCCGATCCCAAGGAATGGGACGAAAAGGCCAAGAAGCTCGCAGAGATGTTTATCCAGAACTTCAAGAAGTTCGAGACAAACGCTACCGGCAAGGCTCTCGCCGCTGCAGGTCCTCATATCTGATAGTGATATAAAAATCTTTAAATATCCCGTAAAAGAGGCGTCGCATATATGCGATGCCTCTTTTTTATTGAAAAATAACCGTCTTTTTATAAATTTTAGCAAAAAATTGCGCTTATCTCAGATTTTTTTACTATTTTCGCCAATATTCTATCCATATTCAATCTAAGACTTGACACAATGAAAAAACTTTTACTCTCCATGGCCCTCTGCGGGCTCGCAACTTCCGCCTTCGCTCAGGAAGGTCTCATGAACTTCGACGAATGTTTCGCAATCTCTTATGAAGGCCAGACCGTAGAAAACGGCGCTACACTGAAAGCTACAAAATTTGAGGATGTCTCTGACCTCTATGGTGATGGAACTGTGACTTATTCACTCGACCTCAAGGTTGAGAACCTCGATATCACTTCTCAGTATATGCGCGGCGTCCTCAAGGCCTCCAAGCCTACCATGAAGGAATATCTTTCCAACCGCTATTTCTGGGGCGACCCGCAGCTCTGCTATATTGTCCAGACCCCCGAGGGCCCCTCGGGCAACTGCCTCTCCGGCGACCCCAACAATCAGTTCAACCCTTCCTTCGGCTACGGCAACCTGAGGATTCCCGTCAACGAAGAATTTGAATGGCAGATCCACGTAGTCGGATGCGAAGTCGCTTCCAACGGAATCTATCAGCTTACACTCCAGGGAGTTGAAGTCGACAATCCCAACGACATGACCAACTATACAGTCACTTCCACTCCGTTTGAGATCTATCTCGACTTCTCTGCCGCATCCCTCGGCGTAAATGAAATCGAATCCGATGATCTCAATGGAGTCTACTATGACCTTCAGGGTCGCCGCGTCGCAAATCCGTCAAAAGGACTCTATATCTATAAGACCGCCGGAAAAGCTGAAAAACGCCTCATAAAATAATCAGGGCATCAAGTCCTCCATTCCTCTCTCCTCGCCCCTCTCTCATATCACCCGAAACGTTAATCCTCCTCCTTATCATCCGATTCACCTCTCTCCATCCCTTAATTCTATATAACCTTCGCATAGCGCCATCGGGCGCTTATCGACAATCCCATGGAAAAAATCGATAATCTTGACCGCAAGATTCTTAACATCATCATGCGCAACGCACGCATCGCTTCTAAAGACATCGCTACAGACTGCGGTGTGTCGCGCGCCGCTATCCATCAGCGTATCTCCAGACTCCAGGAGATCGGCGTCATCACGGGATCCGGATATCATGTGGATCTCCATAAACTCGGACTCAATACCTGCACCTACGTCGGAGTGAAACTCGAACGCGGATCTATGTACCGCGACGTAGTCCAGGAACTTGAGAAAATCCCCGAAGTAGTGGAATGTCATTATACGACAGGTCCCTACTCAATGCTCATCAAAGTGATCGCCGCCGACACTCAGGACCTTATGGAGCTACTCAACAATAAGATTCAGAACATATCGGGAGTGGTAGAAACCGAAACCCTCATCTCCCTTGAGCAGAGTATCAACCGCGAGATCCAGATCAAAATGATTCCGGGTAAACGCGGCCGACATACACTTTAACGATGAATAAACTGAAGAAGTCAACCCTCTATTCCTGCATTGCCGCCTTGCTTCTGGCATTGGTGGCTCTGCTTTTCTTTGCCCCTGACGATATCGAGGGCAATGTCCTGCAGCAACACGATATCATGCAGGGTCTCGCCAACGGACAGGAGACTCAGCAATATGAAGCCGCGACAGGCCACGCCCCGCGCTGGACCAACTCGCTATTCTCCGGGATGCCGACATTCCAGATATCTCCGTCGTATTCAGCCAATTCTCTGATGGGATGGATTTTCAAGGTCTATACCCTCGGACTCCCTTCTCCTGCCAATCTCCTTTTCGCGATGATGGTCGGCTTCTTCATAATGGCTCTGTGTATGAAATTCAAGTGGCCGACAGCCCTCTTCGCCGCCTTGGCCTGGGGCTTCTCCACTTATTTCATCATAATAATAGGAGCCGGACATATCTGGAAATTTCTCACTCTGGCCTATATCCCGCCGACGATTGGCGGCTTAGCCCTGATTTTCCGGAAGAAATACCTTGGCGGCACTGCTCTGACGGCCCTCTCCGCCGCACTCCAATTGCAGAGCAATCATCCGCAGATGACCTATTATTTCCTCTTCCCGATCCTCTTCCTGGTCATCGCCCGCGGCATAAGCGCCTGGCGTCTCTCTGAGATGCCGGCGTGGTGGAAAGGACTCGGGTGCGCCTTCGCGGCCGCAATCCTGGCCCTCGGAGCCAACTCCGCGAGTCTTTATAACAGCTATGAATACTCTAAGGAGACGATCCGCGGCCGGGCTACGGACCTCGTCGACCCCAACGCACCCAAATCCGCAGGAGCCGACCATGATTACATCACGGCCTGGAGCTACGGCATCGATGAGACATGGTCGCTGCTTATCCCTAACGTCAAGGGTGGCGCTACTATCAAGCCGGAAGGCGGTCAGAATCAGTTGCTCTCGGTAGCCGATGCCTCCGATGCCTATCTTTCGCCGGAAGAGACGCAATTTCTTCAGCAGTTCCCGCAATACTTCGGCGATCAACCGATGACCAACGGTCCGGTCTACGTAGGTGCGCTCGTATTGCTGCTCGCGATCCTCGCCATGTTCGTCGTCGACGGCAAGGTACTCGGCCCTCTGAAATGGGCTCTCTTCGCCTCGATTATCTTCTCGATTTTCCTCTCGTGGGGACATAACTTCGCAGCTCTGACAGATTTCTTCATCGATCATTTCCCGGGATATAATAAATTCCGCACTCCCTCGAGTATCCTCGTGGTCACTGAGTTCTGTCTGCCGCTCCTCGCCGCCATGGCCATAGCCAAAATGGTGGAGACTCCGGATTTTATAGCCCGCTACAAATGGACTCTTTATACGGTCTTCGGAGTCGGAGCCGCCGTCTGCTTCCTCGGTTGGGTATCACCCTCAGTCTTCGGGCAGCCTTACTCCGCCACCGAACTGAGCCAGCTTCGCGAGATGGGCATCCTCAACGATCCGGCCTACGCTAATATCTTCGCAGCAGTCAGCAAGACGCGTCTTTCTCTGGTCAGTGCGGACTCGGCCCGTTCGCTGATGTATATTATAGTAGGATTCCTCGTCATATGCCTCTATCTGCGGGGAGCCTTCCGTCAGTCGACCATATTTGTATGCGCATTGACAGCAATCATGGTAATCGACCTTTTCAGTGTCAACAAGCGCTACGTCAATTCCGACAATTTCGTAGAGCCTCTCCCCGCAGCCGAATCTTTCGCTCAGACAGAAGCCGACCGGCAGATTCTTCAGGATACTACATATTACCGCGTCATAGATCTCGCTGACAACGGCGGAGCACGCTCCTCATATTTCCATCATACAGTGGGAGGCTATCACGCAGCCAAACTGACCCGCTACAACGACCTTCTGACCCATATCATCGAACCCGCCTCTCGCAATCTTCAGGCGCAGGCTTCGACCAATTATCAGCGTCTGATGGATCTGGCCGCTGACTCCACCAGGGAGATCCATCCCGACTCTATGCGTATCTTCACTGCCGACGTCCCTGTCCTCGACATGCTCAATACGAAGTATTACATGATGGGTGACTACGCTGAAGAGAATCCCAATGCACTGGGCAATGCCTGGTTTGTCGGTCATATTGATTACGTTAATAACGCAAATGCCGAGATGCAGGCCCTTGCCACGATCAATCCCGCCTCGACGGCTGTAGCCGACGCGCAGTTCAAGTCTATTCTCGGACAGGCAACCGCCGTAGCACCCGGCGACACGATCGCTCTGACTTCTTACGCTCCCGACCGCCTCGGCTATCGCGCACGCTCCGCAAAAGGAGGCATCGCGGTCTTCTCCGAGATATGGTTCCCTTGGGGATGGGAAGCTACTATCGACGGCTCCCCGGCTGAAATAGGACGCGTCGACTATACTCTGCGCGCGCTAAGGATCCCGGCCGGCGAACATGAAATCATAATGACGTTTAATCCCAGGTCGCTCGATGTGACGAATACTATAGGCGTCATCTCCGTTATACTCATATTCCTGCTTTGCCTCTTCGCGCTTGGGTTCCGCATCACATTCTTCTATTGCAAAATCACTCCGACTCAAAAAGGAGATGCCAACAAAGCTGAAGGAGGCGGCTCCGCGAACTCGTAGCCAGAAGAAAAAGGAGGACAAGAGGAGTCTGATATGATAAAAAATTTTTGTGAATTCTATCGCCGTTGGCGCCATACCCGCGGATTCGGGATCCATTCTCCCTTTGCATATCGGCTCGTCACCGAGGCCATACGTCCGGCCCGGGGCTATGCTTATTACCACGAGCACGACCCCGGGATGCCCCCTCTCCGGAGACTCGCCTACCGCGTGGAGATATTTCTACGTCAGGAGATCGGGATGTCACCCCGATCCGATCTCTCGCAATGGCTTGCCACTCCGGATCATCCTCTTCTTATTATCAAGGACAAGGATCCAATTCCGCCCGAAACCGAATCCCTCGTATCCGGGCGTATGCGAGATCTTAATCATGGTCTCCTGCTCTCATCTCCCCGCTTCTTGCTCGCTATTCCCAGGCCTTGCATGGCTTATACCGGATATTTACTCCTCTGATGCAACTGCTGCGCGACTTTTCCCATTATCTTTCCCTTCAGCGCGGACTCTCGTCAAATACGGTCGAGGCCTACACCCGCGATGTGCGCCATCTTCTTGAGTTTATCTCCTCCGAACCCTGCCTTCGGGAGGATGATCAACCGGCAGATGACCCGTGGATGCGGGTCAATATTGCAGACGTAAGCCCTGCCGACATTCAGGCTTTCCTTGCCAACCTTCATGACCTCGGACTTACCCGGGCCTCTCAGGCGCGTTGTGTAGCCGCCTTGAAATCATTCTTCAGATATCTCCTCTCGGAAGGTCATATATCCGCTGATCCTACGCTTCTTCTCGAATCTCCGAAAGCCGAACGCCTGCTTCCCGACGTACTCAGTGTCGATGAAATCGACGCTATGATCGCAGCCTTGCCCTCTGAGAAAGAGGAGACTTGTCGCAATCGGGCGATAATCGAGATGCTCTATGGGAGCGGGTTGCGCGTCTCCGAACTCTGCGATCTCCGGATATCCCACATCTCCATCCGCGATGGCATGGCCATAATAGAAGGCAAAGGAGCAAAACAAAGACTTGTGCCAATATCCCCCGGAGCAATCGAAGCCATAGAGGAATATCTGAATCAACGCCGGCTCGGTCCTATTCAGCCGGGAGAAGACGACATCCTCTTCCTCAACCGGCGCGGCCGCCGACTGACCCGCGTCATGATATTCTACATCATCCGCCAACTCGCAGACCTCGCCGGAATCTGCAAAAAAGTCTCCCCCCATACCCTTCGCCACAGTTTCGCTACACATCTGCTCGAAGGGGGGGCCAATCTCCGGGCAATCCAGCAACTCCTCGGCCACGAATCCATCGCTACGACCGAAATCTACGTCCATCTCGACTCAACCCAACTCCGACGCCAACTTCTGCTCCATCATCCCCTCTACCGCACCCAAAAATCAAAAGCCCCTAAATCTTAAGTCCCTAAATCTTAAGCCCCTAAATCTTAAATCCCCGATCTTGATTGTGGCCCGATTGAAATGAGGGCAATAGAAGAATAATTTGAAATGAGGGCAATAGAAGCAGAAGAAATTGAGGGCAATAGAAGCAGAAGAATTTGAGGGCAATGGAAGCAGAAAAAGAAAAATTAAAACAGCAGGCAACAATCATAAATCAAAAAATAATCCTCAAATCCCCCAATATTCCCGATTTTTGCGAAAAATCAAAAATTTCGCAAAAAATGACCTCCAAAGAAATCCAACTCCGTCTTACCCTCCCCTCCTCTCTTCCCGACCTCACATGCCCCGATGGCGAAGTAGCATCCTTCTCAAATGTAGATTGGCTTCAAAAGCTCGCCGACTCCGACAAAAACAACGACAAATCTCCGTTAAGTACCCGGCTTTCCGTCGCTCTCACCCCTACGGGAATCATGCTCCCTGCCGGCTCGGAACTTATCGCTATCCATGAGCCTGCAGAAAATAGCGGAGACTCCGGTCTTCGTTATATCATCCGCACTCCGCCGGATGCGTTAGCCATCTACTCCCCCTCCACATCCCTATCCTATCTCCATGCCTCAGTATCTACCCTCGCAGGCAAGATCCATCGCGCACTCGTATTCTCCAACTTTATTCTGCTTCTGACCGAGAAAGGCCCCAGATGGATAGTCTATGATCCTTCCGACAACTCCTATACCCTGACAACTGAAAATCCAGCTCCGCCTGAAGTATCCTTTAATCTATCCCCCGTAGCCCTCGACGGCTACAGTCTTATAGCCGGACGGAAGCCCGAACTCGAAGTAGCAACTGACATTCCCGAATCTCTCAATGCCTCCGAGTCGATGTTCGCCCAATGGTTTGAGGCCGGATCGGGGACAGCTGTGAAAGAAGAGGTCAGACGCCTGGTCTTCGCAGCAGTCGGAAAGACGATAGTCGATTTTGAATCCATGGTCCGGGGCCGAGGGCTATATCTTACCTCTCCTCGCTGCCTCGCGGCTCTCACTGCTTATTCCGATGCCGACGCCGTCCTCCCTACTCCCCGGACTATCCCATCCTGTTACGGAACCTCCGACTATACTCCCCCCGTGGCACGCCTGTTATCATGGAGCTTCCATGCTACCACCCTGCGATTACGTATTCAATTCTCCTTGATCCCCATGCGACTTTCGGCTTCTTTCAACGTCCCCGAATCCCGACGTCTCTGGATGCGACAGTTTCAAAGCATCCTCTTCGCCGCTACGGATTCACCTCGCTGGCACGATAAAGGTCAATCCCTTTCAGCATCCGCCCTCACGTCCTGGACCGATCCGGACTCCGGAGTCCGCAACGGCTATGCCTTCCGTTTTGCCGATGCCCTTACATCCGACCAACTCTCAATCCGTACCCAAAGGCTATACGATTACCGCATCCTCGGCCGAGCCCCGATCGATGATGCCCTCTCAGGATTGATAGCACTTTCCGGACTCAATTACCGGCTCAATTATCAATCGATGACCGAAACGGCTGCCAAATATAATCCTGATTACCGCGACCTTACAATCCCTGACGCTCTTGACGGAATCACTACCGACCGCGGATTCGCTCTCTTCAAGAACAATACTTTGCTCGCCTCCCATAAGAAATACCCCTTTATCTTCCGCCACTGCGTCTCTGTCGGTGACGCTCCTATTCTCGCTCTTTTCCGCTCCTCCAAGACCTCAGGACGCACCCTCTCCGCCCGGCATCCTCTCCATGTCATCTCAGCCGATGGCATCCGCCATATAGAATCCGACTCCGAAGGCGAATTCCAACCGACTCGCTTTCTATCCCATCTCCCCGGAATCGCCGGTTGGCCCACAGCCACCGCCCCCGACCGCCTCTTCTTCATGTCTCCCGAAGGCCTCGCTACCCTCTCCCTCTCCGGCACCATCACACTTCTCGACATCCCGGCCTCCGACATAATCACGCCTTCAACCTCCGACATAATCACGCCTCCTTCAGCAAGCATAATCACGCCTCCGACAGCAGACATAATCGGGCCTTCAGCCTCCGACATAATCACGCCTCCGACAAATATGATCTACTCAACCCTGATTTCAACCGAAGGCTCCAAAGAGGCCCTTATCCTCTCCTTTCCCGGCCGAACTTTCCTCTACGATCTCAACCAAAAGCGCCTCCAACCCCAGCCCTCCATCTCCATCCAATCCATCCTCCTCCACAACTCCATCCCGAAGATACTCCTCCCCGACGGCACCCTCACACGCCTCTCCCACTCCCAAATCCAAGAAGCCCTCCCTTTTCAAGAAGATGCCTCTAAAGATACTCAAGAAGCGTCCCCTATGCATGAAGACGCCTCCAAAGATACTCAAGAAGCGCCCCCTATGCATGAAGATGCCTCTAAAGATACTCAAGAACCGCTCCATGATCTTGATTGTGGCCCGATTGAAATGAGGGCAGAAGAAGCAAAAATCCTAACCCGCCCCCTAAAACTCGGCAATCCATTCATTCCCAAAAGAATCCTCTCCATCCAAGCCGCCCATCCTTCCATCTCCATCAATATCCAGGCCTCCAACGACCTGGCATCGTGGCATACCATCGCCAACTACTCCCCCGATTCCCAATCCCCCATTCCGACATCCCCAAGACTTCACCTCATCCCCGCCCGATATTTCCGACTTATCCTCACATGCCCCGAATCCCTCTCATCATGCCTACAGCTCCTCTCAATCCGCTACCGCCATCCCTAATCATTTGCCAATTTCCCAAAAATTTAGTAATTTTGCAACTTAACCAAAAAAGCGCAAAGCAAAGTAGCGTAAATGCGCAAAAAGAATCCGTCTAAGGCAAGCGGTGCTTGCACCGCCCTAAAAAATAACCACGGCGCAAAACGCCAAAATAACCGCGAAACTATCATGTTCAATCGCACACTAATCACCTCCGCCCTCCCATACGCCAACGGCCCGGTCCACATAGGCCACCTCGCCGGAGTCTACGTCCCGGCCGATATCTACGCCCGCTATCTCCGCCTCAAAGGTGAAGAAGTCCTCTTCATCGGTGGCAGCGACGAACACGGCGTCCCCATCACCATCAAGGCAAAGGCCGAAGGCGTCACTCCCCAGGATATTGTCGACCGCTACCATAACATAATCAAGGATTCCTTCGCAGAACTCGGCATATCCTTCGACGTCTACGGCCGAACGACATCAGAAACCCACCGCAAGACAGCCTCCGACTTCTTCCGCCGCCTCTACGAAAAAGGTGAATTTATCGAAAAGACATCCGAACAACTCTACGATCCCATCGCGAAGCAATTCCTCGCTGACCGCTACGTCGTAGGGACATGCCCCCACTGCGGTAACGACCACGCCTACGGCGACCAATGCGAAAACTGCGGCACATCCCTCAACGCCACTGATCTCATCAATCCCCATTCGGCAATCACCGGCAATGTTCCCGTACTCAAAGAGACCTCCCACTGGTATCTCCCCCTCGACAAGTGGGAACCCGCACTGCGCCATTGGATTCTCGATGAACATAAGGAATGGAAGACCAACGTCTATGGCCAATGCAAATCATGGCTCGACATGGGCCTGCAGCCGCGCGCAGTCAGCCGCGACCTCGACTGGGGAATACCTGTCCCGGTAGAAGGCGCCGAAGGAAAAGTACTCTACGTATGGTTCGACGCCCCGATCGGATATATCTCCAACACTATTGACTGCGTCGGCGACGACTGGGAGAAATGGTGGAAAGAGAAAGATACCCGTATGATCCATTTCATCGGCAAAGACAACATCGTCTTCCATTGCATCGTCTTCCCCGCAATGCTCATGGCCGACGGCTCCTACAATCTCCCCGACAACGTCCCCGCCAATGAATTCCTTAACCTCGAAGACGACAAGATCTCTACTTCCCGCAACTGGGCAGTATGGCTCCATGAATACCTCCGCGAACTCCCCAACCGACAGGATGAACTCCGCTACGTCCTGACTGCCAACGCTCCGGAGACTAAAGACAACAACTTCACCTGGCGCGACTATCAGACTCGCGTCAACTCCGAACTCGTAGCCATTCTCGGCAACTTCGTCAATCGCGCCATAGTCCTGACTCATAAATACTTCGATGGAACTCTGCCCGCAGCAGGCGAACTGCATCCCGTAGACATCGCCCTTATCGACGACTTCAAGCGCCTCAAGTCAGAGATGACCGACGCCCTCGACAACTTCCACTTCCGCGAAGCCTCTCGCATCGCTATGGATATGGCCCGCGCCGGCAATAAATACCTTCAGGAGACAGAACCATGGAAAGTAGCCAAGACCGATATGGCCCGCACCGCTACAATCCTCAATCTCGCCATCCAGGCCTGCGCCAACCTCGCGATCGCATTCGAACCGATTCTCCCCTTCATGTCGGCTAAACTCCTCAAGATGCTCGGAGGCAAAGATATCACATGGGACATGCTCGGATGCTTCGACCTCGTACCCGCAGGCGCACATATCGGCAAGCCCGAACTCCTCTTCGAAAAGATCGAAGACAACGTCGTTGAAGAGCAGGTCAATAAACTCCTCGCCACAAAAGAAGCCAACCGCCTCGCGGCATGGACTCCCGAAGCAGTCAAAGAAGACGTCGCCTACGACGACTTCGCAAAAGTCGACATCCGCGTCGGCAAAGTCCTCGAATGTAGCAACGTTCCCAAATCAAAGAAACTCCTCGAATTTAAGATAGACGACGGCATGGGCGGACGCACCATCCTCAGCGGCATCGCCGCCTACTACAAACCGGAGGACCTCATCGGCAAAGAAGTCTGCTTCATTGCCAACTTCCCACCCCGCAAGATGATGGGTCGCGAATCCTTCGGCATGATCCTCAGCGCCGTAAACGCCGACGGTTCCCTGACCGTCATCGGCCCACAAGGCGAAGTACGCCCCGGCGCCACCGTAGGCTAACTCCCCGCAGAGCGGAGCTAAACGATAGGCCCGCACCATCACCCGCTTTGCGGACGTCGGTGCGGGTTCTCAATATCCACAATCATAATGACAATGCCCCCTGTAAGGGGGCTATACGATAAGCCCGTATCGGCGACCGCAAAGCGGATGCCGGTGCGGGTTCTTTAAATACTATATTATTACAATGCCCCCTGTAGGGGGGCTATGCCCTCCGCAAATCCAATAATTAACCCATAAAAAAAAATCACCATCTCTTTGTAAGAGATGGTGATGTTTTATAATTTACTATGGATTAATACCTTACGGGTGATGAATTTTAGGCGTTGTGTCGGCGCTTGAAATTTTGAAGCAGGAATTGGCTTGGTTTTGGGATAGAAATTTACGAAAATTGAGGTTGGAGGAAAATCTTAAAAATTGCTTAAGTAAGTATAATACAATAAATTCCGCCTCGTAATCGGGGCGGAATTTGCGTAAATGAATAATTATTTGTAACTTTGCAGTCGAAATCACCATCTCTTACAAAGAGATTATGATATCAAACGACCACATCATAGCCCCAAAGTTTTCGGCAGTTTGACCAAAGCAATGCGCAATCAATTAATTCTTAGCGAATTGCAATCGGCCAGACCAAATAAAACTATATCCTTCCCCAAAAATCACATCAAAAAAATCCCCAAAGATCATAATCCCAAAGAAGCATACTTCTAAGAGATTATGACACCCAAGCATCCTATCCCAAAGAGATAATCACCAAGACGATTGGGATCCAAAGAGATTAAGGGCAAACAAATCATTCAAAGAGATAATCACCAAGACGATTGGGATACAAAGAGATTAAGGCCAAGCAAATCATCCAAAGAGATTACAATCCCAACCTATAATTTGTCTCCCGGTCGGGGGCGCCTGTGCCCCCAAAATATAGCCAGATACAAGATCAGGAGCGCGGCTCCTTCCAAAAAATAAACCATGACTCTCCTCAACCATCAGACCCTCACCTACCCCGACCTCGAGCGCCTGATCCTCACCTACCCACAGACCCACGGCGCCCCAATCTCCGACGATCTCCTCACGGCCCTGATCCTGCCCCGCCTCGACTCCCTCCTAAAATCCAAAACCTCCAAAGCCCACCCCGCACTTGATCGCAACCCGATTAAGACGAAGGCAAAAGAACAAGACCCGACCCAAATCAGATTAAAAGCCTCCTCCGATCTTGACTCCGGTTCGATTGAAATGAGGGTAAAAGCCCCGGAGCTAACCAAACAAGAGCCAACCCCAACGGAACAATACCTCCTCCTAGCCAACCATCTCCTCCGCCGCTCCCCCCCGCGGGGGGGGGGGGGTGGGCTGGGCGGGGGCGGCGGGGGGGGGGGGGGGGGGGGGGGCGG
>JAIDYR010000056.1 GCA_029057985.1 Muribaculaceae bacterium
TAAAACTTTGGAATAATGGCTGCTAAAAAATCATCCGTCACCAAAAGTAAAAGTGCTTCTGCGAAATCGTCTACCGTAAGGACACGAAACCAGATCAAGCGACCCGCAGCCGAGCCGCTTAAAGTCTATTCTCAGATTCTTGATCATCTGCGAGATGACAATCGATTCCGGATTATTCCTGAAGATTTCCCCCGACCCGGCCGAAAGTCTGCGCCAATCGATCTGCTGAGCAATGACTATCTCGGACTTGGAGCTGAAGCCGGGAAATATAAAGAAGAATTCCTGCAGCGCTTCCCGGATGCGACGATGACCTCGTCGGCATCGCGCCTGCTGTCGCGCCGTAATAAATATCACAACCGGCTCGAATCATTTCTTGAAGAACTTTACGGTCGCCCCGCCCTTCTGTTTAATTCCGGCTATCATGCCAATGTCGGAATCATTCAGGCTCTGGCCGTCCCTTCCACAATGTTTATCGCAGATAAGCTTGTCCACGCCTCAGCAATCGACGGACTCCGACTCTCAGAGGCAGATTTCAAGCGCTTCCCTCATAACTCTATCAGCAGGCTCAGAAGAATATTAAACGAACACTATGACGATTACGAACGTTTCGTCGTAATCGTCGAGTCCATCTACAGCATGGACGGTGACATCTCACCTCTCCGGGACCTTGCAGCCCTTAAAAAGGAGTATCCGAAAGTTATTTTATATGTGGATGAGGCTCATTCCTTCGGAGTGCGTGGGGAGCGTGGGCTCGGACTTTGCGAAGAACTGTCACTTCTCGATGATGTGGATATCATAGTCGGGACCCTTGGAAAAGCGGCTGCCTCGGCGGGAGCCTTCGTGATTTGCCCGCAGATGATGAAGGATTATCTTATAAATTCTACCCGGAGTTTCATATTCTCGACAGCTCTGAGTCCGGCGCAGGCAGCATGGTCGATTCTTATGATAGAAAAAATAATCTCCATGTCAGACCGCAGGAAGCATCTCAAGGATATAAGCCGGGAATTTGTAGGGCAAATGGAAAGAAGGAATAATATCGAGACGCCGTCAACGACTCAGATAGTGCCAATGATTATAGGGGATGCCGGCGAAGCGATGCTTATGGCTGATTACCTGCGGTCAAACGGATTTGACACTCTTGCAATCCGAAAGCCGACAGTGCCGGCCGGCTCCGAACGCATTAGATTCTCACTCAATGCCCTGCTGACGAAGAAAGATATAACCCGACTCGTAGGCATAATTGGAAAATATCGTTAATTGTATTGATCTGACTGCATGAATTAATTGACCGAGAGATGAAAACACGTGTTATTTTCTCGCAACCGGCCAACCGGAGATTGATTCTCATATTTGCCGGATGGAGTACTACTCCGTCATTCTATCGCGATCTTCAATCCGAAGGATGGGATATCGCGGTAGTATGGGATTACACTGATCTTGATTTCGATCCTTCCATCATCAATAATTATTCAAGCATCTTTATCATAGCATGGTCATTAGGAGTGGCAGCCGCCGCTCATGCCGCCGCCTCGACTCTTCCTGTCGGACGCATCTCGGCAGCCTTCGCAGTCAACGGCACATTATTTCCCTCTTCCGATCATTACGGTATCCCCGAAGATATATATGAAGCAACACGCGCTACTCTCAATGCTCGCAATCTTCTGAAGTTTACAAAGAGAATGGGCTATATTCCTCCTGCTCCGGAATCAATGCCGCCGATTGCTCCTGAAGATATTTATATTCCTGATTTCGATTCTCTCGCTTTAGAATTGGAGAATATACGCTCCTATGCCTTAAGAGGGAAGTTGCCGTGGAAACGTGTCTACATCTCCACTGAAGATAGGATTTTTCCGGCTGAATCCATGCATAATTATTGGATCTCGGATTCTTCAAAGCCGCAGATCGTCGATCTCAAAGCCCCTCATTACGTCCATCTCCAACGTATTATCAATGAAGTTACTCCGGATATTGACAAAATCAGCAAAAGATTCCAGAGAGCGGTCCCGACCTATGATGCCAATGCTTCAGCCCAGAAGACAATTATTAGCAACCTGGTCCAATTGCTGCCCGACGCTAATGCAAAATCCATAGGGTCTATGCTTGAAATCGGCACAGGCAGCGGAATGCTCTCTCGATGCTTAGCTGAGAAACTCCCTAATCTGAATGATGCCACCTTCCTTGATCTCTATTCTTTGCCCCGACTTAATATTGCACCTGTCGAGAAATATATAAGAGCGGATGCAGAGAAATGGATACTTGATGTCGCTTCAGACTCTTACGACCTGATTGCATCGGCCAACACAATACAATGGTTTGCCGATCCGGAAAGTTTCTTCCGCAACGTCGCCCGGGCTTTACGTCCGGGAGGATCATTCCTTTGCTCTACATTTCTGAAAGGGAATCTGGAAGAACTCGACTCCATGCGTCCATCGCCACTTTTATATCGCGATGAGGAAGAACTTAAAGAGATGCTGTTGCGACATTTCAGCCATGTCACTGTAAAATCCGAACCAATTCGACTGAATTTTAAAACCAGACGCGAACTGCTCCTTCACCTGAAATTAACCGGGGTAGCCGGAGGCTCTCCTTCAGGTCTCCCCTATCGCAACGACGCGCCATCCAACGCATCCCCCTTCACAGGTCCGTACTCGCTGACATATCGCCCTCTTTATATCTTCGCTGATAACTCATGAAGAAGTAAATCCGGCATTTATCGTCCGATTTTAAGAGAGAATGTCCGTTTCCGGACGTTCTCTAAATCATTATATCCCTATTATCCAGACAATTAAACTTATTGGCACAGTAATTGTACTATATCTTGCAATAAGTGACAACCAAAAGTAATGGATAGAGAGATACCCACAAAAGATCGACGGAAGATATTGATGAAAAAGATGCTTCCTGTCGCAATCGTAATAGTCGCGTTGGCAACATGCGCAATATGGCTGGCCGTTTGGCTGAGTGCAGGAATTAAAGAAACTGAACTGAATCTCGTGTCTGCCGACACGGGCGAGATTGAAAGCGCTGTAGTCACCAACGGCAGAATAATTCCGGCATTCGAAGAAATAATAGTTTCTCCGGTCAATACCAGGATTCTGGAGGTGTTTGTACAGGAAGGTGATTCAGTAGCATCAGGAACTCCATTACTGAGGCTTGACACTGAAAACGCCAGAAATGATTATCAGCGGATGGCCGACGAACTTTCAATCAAACAAAGCGAGATAAAAAGTCAGGAACTGACGGATGAAACCCAACTGACCGACCTTGAAATGCGCATTCGGACAAAGGAACTTTCAGAAAATCAACTAAAAGCCGAGTATGAAAGTGAGCGACGTCTTGACAGTATCGGAAGCGGCACAGGTGAACGCGTGCGTCATGCGCGCCTTGCATGGCAGACAGCAGATCTCGAATTGCAACAGATGCGCCGGCAACTCGAGAATGAGCGGAGAATAAGGCGCTCCATGGCCGACAGCAAGCGCCTTGAAGGCAACATTTCAGCTCGCAATCTCGCTGAAGTCTCACGCACACTCGATGATGCCCGCGTCCTGGCTCCGCGCAGCGGGAATGTCACCTTTCTCTCCTCTAACATTGGAGCTACAGTCGCTGCCGGAGAAAAAATCGCAATAATATCCGACCTTTCAAATTTTAAAGTGACCGGTGATCTTCCTGAAGGATATGGCGACAAACTTTCCGTCGGAGTTCCTGTCGAAATTCGAAGCGGCAAGCTGATTTATCGCGGTAAAGTCAGCAATATGGCGGCCCAATCTAAAGCCGGCGTCATTCCCTTTGTCGTCAGCCTCGACCAATCCGATGCCCCCGGATTGAGAGCGGGGATGACGGCAAGAATCAGTATCATATACGATATCAGGCCCAATGTTGTGCGTATTCCATACGGAAATTTCTTCAATGGACCCGGAGAATATGACCTATACGTGAGGACTTCGCCGATTTCATTGGAGCGGAGAAAAGTAAAACTTGGCGACAGCAACCTCGACTACATAGAAGTTATCTCAGGCCTTAAGGTAGGAGAGACCGTCAATATAAATAAACTCGAATCAAACAGTAAAAAATTAAGGATATGGCAATAATCGAACTTGAAGGCATTGAGAAAGTCTATCGCACGGCCGACATTGAGACCGTGGCCCTTGAAAATGTTAATCTCTCCATTGAGAAAGGGGAATTTGTCAGCATAATGGGCCCCTCCGGATGCGGTAAATCCACACTTCTAAATATTATCGGACTTCTTGATAAGCCGACAAAAGGGAGAGTAATTATCTCCGGAAAGGATATGACCGGACTATCCGACAAAACTCTTTCTAAATTCCGTAACGAAAATTTAGGCTTCATATTCCAGAGTTTTCATCTCATTCCTTCACTTGACGTGATGCAGAATGTGGCGCTGCCGCTGACATATCGAAGTGGAGAGAGCGGATCCGACCGACGCCGAAGAGTCAAAGATGTGCTTGAACGTCTCGGATTGGGCAACCGCCTCCATCACCTTCCATCTCAATTATCCGGCGGACAATGCCAGAGAGTGGCTATAGCCCGCGCTATCGCAGGCAATCCGGAAATTATTCTTGCCGACGAACCGACCGGCAATCTCGACTCTCACATGGGTGCTGAAGTAATGGATCTTCTGCATAAACTTAACCGGGAGGAAGGACGCACGATCGTGATGGTGACCCACAACGAAGAGCAGTCACGAAGCACTGACCGGATCATACGTTTCTACGACGGACGCAGGATTCAATAGTTAAATCCGGTGATAAACTCAAATTCACTTATTTAATTTTCTATGAACTATATCCGACAAATTATATTCGAAATGCGTCATCATCCGCTGATGACGTGGCTGTCAATCATCGGCACTGCGATTGCTATATTTCTGATCATGAGCGATTATATGATAGCGAATATAGATAATGTGAGCGTCTCTCCCGAATCCCGCAGATCCCGTATAGTCTATGGATACGGCGTCGATATATACTATCCGGAAATCAACGGCAGCTCTTGTTTAAGCAATCAGTTTGCCCACGAAATGTATGACAATCTTGACGGCGCAGAGCTAATCTCTTATTCTTCTTATGACGCTTTTGAGCAGAATATGACGACTAAAGGGGGCATTCCTGAGATTAGGAAAGTAAAAGCAGTAGATGAGAATTATTGGGAAATCTATGATTATAACTTTGAAGAGGGGAAGCCGATGACTAAAGAGGAGGTGGAATCCGGAATCAGAAATGTCATTCTGACGCGCTCGACTGCAGAAAATTTCTTCAGCAAGCAAGAATCATATCTCGGCAGGGAAATCATGATTGATGGGAAGAGTTGGACGGTCAGCGGTATAATAAGTGATATCAATCCTCTTCTGGATATCTCTCACTCGGATGCGTTCATATCTCATGTGGCCGCAGGAAAACTTAATGAAATGACCTGGAGTCCATATATGGGTACTTATCTTCCGATTATACTGATGAAAGAGGGAGTCGATATCAGCCATCTTAAGAATCAGATCAAGAACCGCTATGATGCCTTTAACGCAAAACATAAATCTGAAGACATCCGATTGGTCTATCACGAGCAACCCTGGTCGATACGCGAACGACATGCCACCGCCGGGACCAATAAGTCGCCGGAATCAGGAGGCAAAGACAAGATGAGACTTATCGGCTACGCTATCCTTTTACTCGTCCCGGCGATCAACCTTAGCAGCATGACCCGCAGCAGAATGAGGCAGAGAGTAAGTGAAATCGGCCTTCGTCGTGCATTCGGATGCACAAGAGGCAGAATCGTCGCTGATCTTCTTACTGAAAATTTCATCCTCACTCTTATCGGCGGAGCGATCGGATTGACGCTGAGTATTATCTTTATTACTTGCTTTTCCAATTATTTCATATCGTATGTCGGGATGTGGTTGAATTCTATTGAATTGACAAAGGCACGCCCCTCGTTCATGATGCTTTTCAGCTGGAGGGCCTTCGCGGCCATAGTCGTATTCTGTCTGCTACTCAATATTTTCAGTGCCGGAATCCCGGCCCTGAAAGCAGCCTTCACAAATCCTGCGGAAGCTATCAATGGTCTTAACAATCATAAATAACTTACTTATGTCGCGCGCTTTATTATCACAGATAAAAAACGATTGGAAAGAGAATATATGGCTCGTCATAGAGCTATTGGTTGTAGCGCTTATCATCTGGTGGTTAGTACTTAATATTCTCCGCACATATAAAGACTCTCAATATCCTCTCGGAGCCGATATCGAAAATGTCTATGCAGCTGATATCAGCTACATTGATGAAAATGGAGAAAAATGGAATTTAGAGTCAGCTACCTCAATAGAGGAATGTAGAGTATATGGATCCGGACTTCACGCAATGCTCGCCCGGATAAGAGATTTACCAAGCGTCGAATCAGCCGCTCTCGGCTCCAACGCGCTCCCCTATATCTTCAGTCACATGGGTGGAGGCTTAACTTATATCGACGGAAAAGATACCACTGAAGTATATGTCAATCAGCGCCACATGTCGCCGGAAGGGGCTAAGGTGCTTAAACTCGAGTCCGCATCAGGATTGACTCCCGATCAATTGCAAAAGATTCTCGAGCAAGGGTTGATTCTTTTCAGCGATCCCCAGGATATCGACATAATCCGACAATCTGAGAAATATGACGTAAGCAAACTCATTGGCAAGGATCTTATCGTAAATGGAGATCCATCTCAGATAGTCAAAGCCGGGGGCTTGATAAAGACTATACGCCGCAACGATTATGAACTTAATTTTACGTCGGGGACCGCAGTTATCCCGGTAGATGAACATCAGGTTCCGATCCTTCAGATGAATACGCTTATGGTCAGAGTGAAACCCGGCCGGGAATCTGATTTCGAAAAAAGCATGCAGTCTGAGCCGACATTGATCAATCCTCAAAGAGTAGCTCTCTTCCGGTTGCGTCCCCTCGAGCACGATAAGCTACTGACTACCTGGAATAATGAAGTGACCAACCGCACATACTCGGCCGGCATCTTATTCCTGCTGATTATAGTGTTTATCGGATTATTAGGTACATTCTGGTATCGGGTCTACCTCCGGACGCCGGAAATTGCAGTGAGAAAATCATTCGGAGCAACTGATGGCGATATCTTCCGCCGATTTGTAAGCGAAGCTCTTCTTTTGCTACTGGCAGCTCTGGTCCTGGCAATATGTCTTTGCATTGCGCTTATCGACAAACTGAACGCCGGACTGCTTGAATATCCGGCATCTTTCGAGACATGGGAATGGGATTTTGCATTGGCAGGATTATTCACCGGGGCATTGATGGCTCTCATGATTTTGATAGGAGTCGGAATTCCGGCTTGGCGCGCAATGAAAATCCAACCTGCAATAGCGCTTAAGGAAGAATAATGAAACGTCAGCTTTACATTTTTATCTTTATTGCCCTACTTCTTCAGTCCGCACCTCTTCAAAGTCAGACGACCCTGACTCTCGGAGAGGCGATAGGACGCGCCAGAAGTGTAAGCCTTGATGCCGCAGTCGCTCTCGACGAACTCCGCACTTCTTATTGGCAATTCAGATCCTATAAGGCATCTCTACTCCCTGAGGTAACGTTCAAAGGTACTCTTCCGTCGTATCATAAAGAATATTCAACCTATATGAATCAACAGGGGGAATATTCTTTCGTGGCTAATCATTTCATGCAGCTTAATGGTCAGATCTCGGTCACTCAGAATATCTGGCCGACAGGAGGAACTCTCGGACTTACTACATCGCTTGATTTCTTAAGGCAATTCAGCGGGAATCCCTATAATCGATTTATGACTATTCCGGTTGCCCTGACTCTGAACCAGCCTATTTTCAATGTAAACCATACGCGTTGGAATCGCCGGATCGAACCTGAAAGATACAAAGAGGCAAAAGCCGCATTTCTGAGTGCATCCGAGGATGTAGCAATCGCTGCCATTAACGGCTATTTTTCAGTACTGATGAATCGGGAGAATCTCACTATTGCAAATCAGAATCTTGCAAATGCGGAAAAATTATATAATGTCGCTCTTGAAAAACGCAACATGGGACAGATTAGCAAAAATGATCTCCTGCAGATGGAATTAAATCTGCTTGATGCCCGCTCAGCTCTGACAGATTGCGAGAGTGAATTGAGGGCGTCGACCTTCAGCCTTCTGACTTTTCTTGATATGGAAGATTCCGGAGGCATATTCACTGAAATACCGGAGATGCTTCCCGCATTGGAGATCCCTTTCGATATGGCTTATGAGAAAGCTCTGGAGAATAACAAATTTGCGCATAATCTCGCTCGCCGACAATTGGAAGCTGATTATGAAGTCGCAATCGCCAAAGGGAATCTCCGAGCAATCAATCTTTATGCACAGGTCGGTTTCACCGGCTCCTCCCATAGTTTCGATGCAGCCTATGGCAAACTCAAGGACAATCAGATTGTAGAACTGGGAGTAGAGATTCCTCTTCTGGACTGGGGCAAGCGACGAGGAAAAGTAAAAGTAGCGGAGAGCAACCGCGAAGTGACCGCCACACGGCTACGTCAGGAAGCTCAGACATTCCGCCAGAATCTATATGTATTGGTCGAAAGATACAATAATAAACGCTTGCAACTCGAATTAGCGGCTAAAGCTGACTCAATATCATCTCGCCGATACGCTACTAATGTGGAAACTTACTTGACCGGAAGAATTTCTACTCTTGACCTCAACGATTCCCGGAATCAGAAAGATCTTGCCCGACGCGCTTACATCAATGAATTATATCTCTTCTGGCTTTATTATTATCAGATCCGGAGTCTGACTCTATGGGATTTTGCTACCGATACTTCAATTGACTCGGATTTCGAGCAAATATTGAAAAATAAGTAATTTTCCCTTCTGAAGCGCAATGTAAATTTAGAGCCTGTTTACTAAGAACTGTTAAAATATCATTTTGATAGAATATCAACGAGAAAATGCACAGATTTTGAGGCAGTTTCTCGTTAACATTCTTTAGTAAACCGGCTCTAAGCTGGTTGGAAATAAGACCCATGATTTTTTTACATCATGAAAAATGATTAACTTTACATTATGATATTAATTGTAGATGACGATCCGGCTATCAGATCTGCATTGACTTTCCTTCTGAAGCATGCCGGACTCTTGCCTATGGCGGTAGAGAGTCCGGAAGAGGCCTTGAATCATTTCAGAAGGTCGGCTCTCCAACTGATAATCCTTGATATGAATTTCTCTCGGTCTACCACCGGTGAGGAAGGACTTCATCTGCTCCGACAAGCAAAAATATTTCAACCTCAGACTCCCGTCATTCTCATGACTGCCTGGGGAAGCATTGATCTTGCAGTAGAAGGCATGCGCAACGGAGCCTTTGATTTTATTACCAAGCCTTGGGATAATCGAAATTTGCTTTCCCGCATTAATACCGCTCTGCAATTATCCGCTTCTCCAAGCGAGCGGGAATCCGGAAATTTCGACAGGAGCGGAATAATCGGCAACAGCCGGGGATTGACCGACGTGCTGCAGACTATTGAACGCGTGGCCCCCTCCGATGCTCCCGTATTGATTCTGGGAGAGAATGGCACCGGGAAGGAGCTTATCGCAAGAGCGATCCATAATAATAGCCGACGGTCGGCCGAGCCCTTTCTTGAAGTGAATCTCGGAGGAATCCCGACATCGCTTTTTGAAAGTGAAATGTTTGGTCATGCAAAGGGCGCTTTTACCGGAGCCGTCACTTCAAGGAAAGGCAGATTTGAGGAAGCCGACGGAGGCACCATCTTTTTGGATGAGATAGGCGATCTCGATCCTGCATCTCAAGTTAAGTTGCTCAGAGTGCTTCAGGAGCATACTTTTCAACCTCTTGGGGAATCACGCTCCCGACGCACGGATATAAGGATCATAAGCGCGACGAATGCAGATCTTAAGTCAAAAGTGGCTGACAGGTCATTTCGTGAAGACCTTTTCTATCGAATTAACCTGATTACATTACATCTCCCTCCCCTTCGCGAGCGCAGGGACGACATTCCCCTGCTCGTGCGCCATTTTATGCAGGAGGCTGCCGGACGCCATCATCTCGAAGTGCCTGAAATTTCATCTGACGCAATGACATTTCTTACAAAATTGAATTATCCGGGCAATATCCGGCAGTTGAAAAATATGATCGAACGCTCTATTATTGTCAATACCTCCGGTAGACTTGAAATATCCGATTTCCTGGACCAAGAGGATTTTCCACTTAATAACGCAGGGGGTCAGACCCTCTCAACTCTTGCCGATATCGAGAGAGCTGCAATAGTTGATGCTCTGGATCAGGCTGAAGGAAATCTCAGTCGGGCAGCCCTGATTCTGGGTATAACCCGCCAGGCGCTATATCGTAAAATAGAGAAGTTCGGACTAAGATAGATGAAAGTGAGAAATAAAAAACTAAGAAAGGCGAAAAAATAGAAATACGGAAGAATAATTTATGCGCTGATGAAGTTTGCTGATCTCCTTGGCTTAAGAGTCATATTCACTCTGACTATAATATCGACAATCATTCTTGCCTGCTGCGCCTTAAATCCGCGTGATTGCACTGGAATTACTATCCCCATAATTATTATCGAAACGATATTGTTATGGTTATTATGGAGATGTATCATTAAGCCTCACCGGATGGCGCAACGAGGCATGGAATTGCTGTCCGTTCAGGATACTCATAACCGTCTTGCATGCGTAAATCAGCCGGAGGCCGACCGTATAGCAGGACTTTTCAATACCTTGATGGAAAGACTCCATAAAGAACGCCTGATGCTCCGAGAGCAGGATTCTTTCATGCGTCAGCTGATCCAGGCCTCCCCCATGGGAATAGCGATGATGGACTTCGATTCAGTTATTACAGATTTCAACCCGGCTTTCCTGAAACTGACCGGTCTTCAGGCAGATATCGATCCTAAAGGAAAGACCCTTTCCGATTTACCCGGTTATATCGCATCCCAAATATCCCAAATGGAAGAGGGTGAGATAAAGACGATAAAATATGAAGGTAATATCTTTCTGCGCTGCTATTTGCTATCTTTTTCGGATTGTGGATTCCGACGTCCTTTTATCCTGATTGAGAATATGACCGAAGAGGTTATGGAGGCTGAGAGGCGTGCCTATGACAAAGTCATACGCATCATGGCCCACGAAGTTAACAACAGTATGACCGGAATAATGACATTGCTTGATATCCTTGCAGATTGCCATAAAGACGATATGGAGATAAGTAATTTTATTGAGAGTGTCAGCGAGCGCTGCGAATCCATGCAAAGATTCATCAAAGCATACGCGGATGTGGTAAGACTTCCTCCACCGGATAAGAAGCAAATTGACCTGGGAGAATTCATTCTGAATCACTTGCCTTTCCTCCGATGCAACTCCGGATATCCTATAGTTTATGACGGCGGAGTGACCAGGATGATGATCAATGCTGATCCTGATATGCTGTCGCAGATTTTAGTCAATATCATAAAAAACGCTAACGAAGCCATAGACTCTGCCGGACGGAAGGACGGAAGAATCAATATAGCGACAAAGAAACTTTCTGACGGAGAATTTCTACTTTCAATAACTGACAACGGGTGCGGCATAACAGATGAAACGGCCACGGAGCTTTTCAATCCTTTCTTTACAACCAAGCCCTCCGGACAAGGCATTGGCCTGACAATGGTGGCCGAGATCCTGCGCCGTCACGATGCTCTCTTCTCGCTTCGCTCAGAATCCGAAGGCCTGACGACTTTCAGCATAATCTTCAGATAAATAGCGGGGTATTTCTCTGAACGATATTACTCCACCGCCACATCTGAACGTCAGGCATACTCGACAACTCAACCTGATTAATAAACATAAAAAGCCGCTCCAATTCGTAAGGAGCGGCTTTTTTAGTCTTATTAATTGATCAGCTAATCTATCGGATCAGCTTTTGCGAAGAGCGATCTCTTCAGGTGTGAGTTCCGGGTCGATGCCCCAGTTCTGGGCGGCCAGACGCTTATAGTTGTTGTAGCGCCATTGAGCATTATCTTTGGCTGCCTTGAAGAGTTCGGCCGCTGCATCGGGATACATTTTCCATACGGAAGCGAAACGTACCTCACCTTTCAGGAAGTCGTCGAATTTATCCCACTGCGGCTCCTTGCTGTCAAGTGAGAATGGATTGTTACCCTTTGCCTCCTCAGCGGGATTATAGCGCCAGAGCTGCCAGTAGCCACATTCAACCGCACGGCGCTCCTCTTCCTGACTATGTCCCATACCTGCCTTCAGACCATGGTTGATACAGGGAGAGTAGGCTATTATCAGCGACGGGCCATCATAAGCCTCAGCCTCGCGGATAGCCTTAAGAGTCTGAGCATTGTCAGCGCCCATTGCTACCTGAGCTACATAGACATAACCGTAAGTTGTAGCGATCAGGCCGAGATCCTTCTTGCGGATGCGCTTGCCGGCTGCGGCAAACTTGGCTATCGCGCCGATAGGAGTGGATTTCGACGACTGGCCTCCGGTGTTGGAATAAACCTCCGTGTCAAGAACAAGAATATTCACGTTCTTACCGGATGCGATGACGTGGTCAAGACCGCCGAAGCCTATATCATAGCTTGCGCCGTCACCTCCGATTATCCATTGGCTGCGCTTTGTCATATAGTGCTTGAGATTAGCTGCTTCCTTGCAGATATCGCAGTTGGCTGCGTTAGCTTCTGCGGCAGCGGCCCACTTCTCGCCTGCTTCGCGAGACTTATCGGCATCTTCGCGCACTTCGAGCCATTCCTTGGCAGCAGCCTTAGCCTCGGGAGTGCAGCAAGAGCATGTCTGAGATTTCTCAGCGAGATCTACAAGGCGGGAGCGCATTTTCTCGTATGCTATACGCATGCCCAGACCGAACTCGCAGAAGTCCTCAAAGAGAGAGTTAGCCCATGCCGGACCGTGACCATCTGCGTTGGTGGTATAAGGAGTCGAAGGTACTGAACCGGAATAGATTGAGGAGCAACCGGTAGCGTTAGCGATGATCTCGTGGTCGCCGAAGAGCTGGCTGACGAGTTTCAGATAGGGAGTCTCACCGCAACCGGAGCAAGCACCGGAGAACTCAAACATAGGAGTTGCAAACTGACTGTTCTTGACGTTGAGCTTGGTATCTACGAGATTCTGCTTGGAAGCGACTTCCTTGACGCAATATTCCCAGTTCTTATCCTGATCAAGCTGAGATTCGATATGCTTCATTGTGAGAGCCTTCTGACCCTTCTTTCCCGGACATACATCTGCGCAGTTACCGCAACCGAGACAGTCGAGCACGTCGACTTGCTGCACGAAGCGCAATCCTTCGAAGCCTTTTCCAATTGCCGGAATTGTATGGTCTTCTCCGAAGGGAGCATTTGCCATCTCCTCGGCATTAAGCAGGAACGGACGGATGGCTGCATGAGGACAAACGTAAGAGCACTTGTTACACTGAATACAGTTTTCGGGATTCCATTCCGGCACAAAGGCTGCTACACCACGCTTTTCATAGGCGGCCGTGCCCTGAGGCCAGGTGCCGTCCGCGCGATCTACGAATGTGCTTACCGGGAGCGAATAGCCATCCTGAGCGTTAATGGGCTTAACGACATTTGTAATGAACTTCGGCGCATCGCTGTGTTCGGGAGCTTCATCGGGAAGTTCGGCCCAAGCCGGATCAATCTCAAGTTTATGATATTCCGATCCCCGATCGACGGCTGCATAGTTCATGTTGACGATATTCTCACCCTTCTTGCCATAGCTCTTGACGATGAATTTCTTCATCTGCTCGACTGCGAGGTCAACCGGGATAACCTCGGTAATGCGGAAGAACGCAGATTGGAGGATAGTATTCGTACGGTTGCCGAGACCTATCTCCTGTGCGATCTTGGAGGCATTGATATAATAGAGGGTGATGTTGTTCTTGGCAAGATACTTCTTGACGCGAACGGGAAGATTCTTAGCAAGTTCCTCGCCCTCCCAGATAGTATTGAGAAGGAATGTCCCATTGGGAAGCAACCCGCGTGTCACGTCATACATGTGAAGATATGCCTGTACATGGCAAGCCACGAAGTTAGGTGTATTCACGAAGTATGTGGAGCGGATAGGCTCATCACCGAAACGGAGGTGAGAGCATGTGAAGCCACCGGATTTCTTGGAGTCATACTCGAAGTAAGCCTGACAGTATTTATCGGTATTCTCACCGATAATCTTCACTGAGTTCTTGTTGGCGCCGACAGTGCCGTCTGCTCCCAGACCATAGAACTTCGCGGAGAAGATTGAGTCGCCGCCGAGGTGCATCTCCGGGAGTTTGGGAAGAGAGTGGAAAGTGACGTCATCGACGATGCCGATAGTGAAATGATTCTTCGGCTCGGGGAGTTCAAGATTTTCGTAAACTGCCAGAATCTGGGCCGGAGTTGTATCCTTGGAAGAAAGACCGTAGCGGCCGCCTATGATAAGCGGGGCATTCTCCTTGCCGTAGAAGACGTCCTTAACGTCGAGATAGAGAGGCTCTCCGTTAGCACCGGGCTCTTTGGTGCGGTCGAGTACGGCGATGCGCTTTGCAGTCTTGGGCACTGCAGCGAGGAAATGCTTTGCAGAGAAAGGACGATAGAGGTGAACGCTCACCAGACCAACCTTCTTACCCTGCTTGGCGAGATAGTCGATAGTCTCCTTGATAGCCTCGGTCACACTGCCCATTGCAATGATTACGTTCTCGGCTTCGGGATCGCCATAGTAGTCGAAAAGGCCATAGTTGCGACCTGTGATCTTGGAAATCTCCTTGAGATATTCCTCAACTATCCCGGGCACAGCCTCGTAGTATTTGTTGCAAGCTTCACGATGCTGGAAGAAGACATCAGGGTTCTCAGCCATGCCGCGGGCTACCGGAGCATCCGGATTCAGCGCACGGGCACGGAATTCTGCGAGAGCCTCACGGTCGAGAAGGCCTGCGAGAGCATCCTGATCAATAACCTCGATTTTCTGGATTTCATGAGATGTGCGGAATCCGTCGAAGAAGTTAATAAAGGGCACGCGGCTCTTGATTGTGGAAAGATGGGCAACTCCGGCCAGATCCATCACTTCCTGGACAGAGCCTTCGCAAAGCATGGCGAAGCCGGTCTGGCGAGCGGACATGACATCCTGATGGTCACCGAAGATTGATAGAGCATGAGAGGCGATTGTACGCGCCGACACGTGGAATACGCAAGGAAGCAGTTCGCCTGCGATCTTATACATGTTGGGGATCATCAGAAGAAGACCCTGCGATGCAGTATAAGTAGAAGTGAGCGCTCCTGCCTGCAATGAACCGTGGACCGCACCGGCAGCGCCGGCTTCACTCTGCATTTCCTGCACTAAGACTGTCTCTCCGAAGATGTTCTTTCTGCCTGCCGCGCTCCAGTCATCGACGTATTCAGCCATTGTCGAAGATGGAGTGATGGGATAGATTGCCGCTACTTCACTGAACATATAGCTCACGTGGGCCGCAGCCTGATTGCCATCACAGGTCAGAAATTGCTTTTCTTTACTCATAATTTTTTCTTATAAGATTTTTTTGACTCCCCTTGTTCCGACTGTTCTTGATTCTTGAAAATTTCAAAACGTCGGGAAAGCAAGAGGTGGTCGCCTGTATGATGATATGTATTATATTCTGATATTGTTTTCCTTAAGTCAGAGTAGGCGTTGATTCGGGACGCTATAGCGTGCCGTCAACTGCAATCCTTATAATTATGCAAAGTTAACATTTTTTGATGAAAAAAGCCCTACCGAAAGATAATTTTCCTTCGGTAAGACTGCATATTCTCACTTATTTATAATAATTCCAAATAAGCGTCATCCCATAATGCTTATTCTTCGCTTCTCCCCTTTGATTTTTTTCCTTCCCGCGGTCTCAATAATTTTCTTTACCTCGGAGGATTTGACTGCAATCAGACTGTAATGATCAAAGACAAAAAGCTTACCGATATCAGATGCCGACACTCCCGCTTCTTTCACGAGCCAGCCGAGGAGATCTCCTTTGGATAATTTCTCGCGTTTTCCCCCGGTCACGTAAAGCAAATCCATCCCCGTGGCGAGATCGCCGGACACTTCATCACTTAACCGGAAGTTGGAATCGGGCTGAATGTAATCGGCAATCTTCTCTTCCGGACCGACCAGCAGATATACGTCTCCCTCACGGGCCACACGCGCCGTGCGTCCATTGCGATGGGTATAGGACTCCTGAGTCATCGGAAGATGATAATGCACTACGTTCTGCACTCCTTCTATATCCAACCCGCGGGCCGCCAGGTCGGTAGCCACAAGAATCGGACGCACTCCCGAATTGAATGAAGCGATAGCTGATTCACGCTTCTGTTGATCAAGTGCCCCGTGATAGAGTACGCATGAGACTCCCTGCTTGCGGAGGAAATCATATATTCTTTCAGCGCTCTCCCTATGATTGACAAAAATTATGCTTCTTTCAGGATTTGACCGGTCTTTGATACCGATATTCTTTAGAAGTGTGAGAAGACTCTTGAGCTTATCCCGATCATCGCTGTCAACCCTATAGATACGCATTCTCTTTCGCAAGGATTTATTCTCTTCAAGAAAATTTAGTATGACAGGATTCTTTATGGGGAGAAATTCAGGCAGAGTGGCCGAATCCGTCGCGGAGGTCAGGATTATCCGGCTGAGATTCTTCATGCGCTTTACTATCTTCTGCATCTCCTCCTCAAATCCGAGTTCAAGTGATTTATCGAATTCATCAAGCACCAGGATACGCGTCGGCAACAAATCGATATTTCTTCTTACGGCGTGATCAAGCAGGCGTCCCGGAGTAGCAACAATGATATCGGGAGTGACCTTAAGGGAATTAACCTCGTCTTCCACTTTATGGCCACCATAGAGCGCCAGAACACGAAATTCGCCTCCGATATTGCGTATTACTCCTGCAATCTGGACCACGAGTTCCCGCGAAGGGGCGATCACTACAGCCTGCACCTGCCCTGTCGGATTCTTCATCATCTTAAGCAACGGCACTGCGAAAGCTACCGTCTTACCCGACCCCGTCGGCGACAGCAGAATTATATCCCGTTTCTCCGAACCGGCCTGCAGCATTCTCTCCTGCATGGGATTCAGAGTTTCGATTCCCTCCTTCTCCTGAAGGAGAGCGCGTATTTCTTTCTCTTTCATAACTCTATAACAACCTTCAGACTTTTTAGTTGAAAAATAGGACACATCCCTCAATCATGATATCAGACACCAATCAAGATATCAGAGCCAATCGAGATATCAGACTCAATCCGAATATCCGACCCAATCAAGATATCTGACTCCAATCGACCTTCTTGTCAAATCGACGCTTGAGTTCGCAGGCAAGAATATTGAGCCCGGCAAGATCGAGTCTGACAGCGTTGTCACGATCTGCATCCTGAATTTCACCCGCGATCTGAGGATTGCCGGCAAGAACATCCTCAGCGGCTTTTCGGGCGGCACTGACAATCTGCCCGTCTGTCGCAAGATTCGCTATTTTCAGATCGAAAGCAATACCGCTTTGCTGGGTCCCCTCCATATCTCCCGGACCACGCAGCTTCAGGTCGGCTTCGGATATCAGGAATCCGTCGGAGGTAGCTGTCATTATACCGAGGCGTTTTTTGGTTGTTCCACCGAGTTGCTCCTTTGACATAAGGATACACCAGCTTCTGTCGGCACCTCTTCCGACACGCCCCCGCAACTGATGCAGCTGTGATAGTCCGAAACGCTCCGCATTCTCAATGACCATCACCGTAGCGTTGGGAACGTTAACACCGACCTCGATGACCGTAGTGGCAACCATAATCCGCGACTTGCCTTCCACGAATTTCTGCATCTGATAATCCTTCTCCGCAGGTTTCATTTTGCCATGGACAAAACTTATCTCAATCCCCGGGAAAGTCTGTCTGGTACGTTCTAATCCTTCTTCAAGACTCTTCAGATTAAGTTTTTCATTCTCATGAATAAGAGGATAGACAATGTAGATCTGTCGCCCCTCCTGAATCTGCCTCCATATATGGCGGTTGACCTCGCCGCGATTGGCGTCGCTGCGAAGCCAGGTCTCAATAGGTTTTCGCCCGGGAGGGAGTTGGTCGATGACAGAAACTTCAAGATCGCCATATACAGTCATTGCCAGAGTGCGGGGTATCGGAGTAGCGGTCATTACAAGCACATGGGGAGGGATTGTCCCCTTTGCCCACATCTTGGCCCTCTGAGCTACTCCGAAGCGATGTTGCTCGTCGATTACGGCAAGTCCGAGATTCCGAAATTCCACTTTCTCTTCCAGCAATGCATGAGTCCCTACGATGATGTGGATATCTCCACTGATCAATCCGGCATGAATCTCTCTCCTTGCTTTGGTCCTGGTAGACCCCGTCAGCAAGGCGACATTAAGGCCTATTTTATCTCCCCATTCCTTCACAGTCTCATAATGCTGACCTGCGAGAATTTCAGTCGGGGCCATCAGGCAGGATTGAAAACCATTGTCGGCACTCATCAGCATCGACATGAAAGCTACCATAGTCTTTCCGCTGCCGACATCACCTTGCAGAAGGCGATTCATCTGTCGGCCCGTCTTCATATCGGCGCGAATCTCCTTAAGAACCCTTTTCTGAGCCCCGGTAAGCTCGAAAGGTATACACTCGGAATAATATCTGTTGAAGTAATCCCCAATTTTCTCAAACACATGTCCGCGCAGTGTATGACTTCGGCGTCGGGAATAGCGTAAGATCTGCAACTCAAGATAGAAAAGCTCTTCGAATTTCATGCGTTCCCGGGCTTTTCTAAGGTTATCGGGACTTGTCGGATTATGCAATTCTCTATAGGCTTGGCTCAATGACGGGAATCGGTAACGCTCTATAATTTCATCAGGCAAGGTCTCCTGAATATTTGCGAAGCCCGGCATAGCAAGAAGATTCCCGACTGCTTTCTGAATCATCCGCTGGCCAAAGCCACGCCGCCGTGTCTGATCCGTCAGTGAATATACCCCTTGAAAACCGGACGGAGGCCGATCGGGATCATAAGGTTCCACTTCCGGATGAGCCATCTGCCAATAGCTTTTATATAGAGTTGGCTTGCCAAACAATACGTAATCCTTCATCGGAACATACATGCTGCTGATGGTCTTTATACCCGAAAACCACACAACATCCATCATCATTGATCCGTCGGTAAAAGTGCCTCTATAGCGTTTTGCCTTCCCTTCCCCTTCAGTAGTGAAGTTAATGAAATGACCTCTTATCTGAAGTAGTGGCATTTCCCCTTGAAATTCGCGTATCTGATAGAATCGGCTGCGGTCGACATAACGAAACGGGAAATAATTCAGCAGATCGCGGAATGTAAGAATATTGAGTTCGGAGGCAAAAAGCTTCGCCCGCGTCTCTCCCACTCCTTTGAGGAATTTAATATCAGTATCTTCAAATCTGCTTCTCATGCCACTATTCTTCATTCCTTACTTAAATGCCGGATGCCGGAAATCAATGCTTCCGCAACTGCAAAATCCATAGGATTCGTCACTTTAAGATTAGCTGGGTCTCCCTTGTAGAGCGCTATGCCAAGGCCTGCGGCCTCCGCAATGGATGCGTCATCAGTAAAATTCCGTGGATCATCCATCTTTCGGTAAGCATTCATAATATCCGAAAGGATGAATATCTGCGGAGTCTGAACCTCTACATAGTTACTTCTGTCGACAGACCTGGAGGCTCGCTCCTCGAAGCAGTCACCATCGCTGCCTGTCAGTTGACGCAGCGAACTTACTATAGCTACCACCGGGACCGCACCGACTCCGCTCCTGACAGACTCCATACCTCGCCTGATAACTTCAGGAGATATGAGCGGACGGGCGGCATCATGGATTGCTACCTTCATATCGCTCGCATCTATATCGGAGTTCTTCATAAGGCACTCAAGGCCGGCCTTCACTGACTCAGCTCTTGTCGCCCCTCCATCTACGATAAGCTGATCAATCGGATCACGCATATCCTTGAGCATGGACTCATACATACCGCGATATTCCTTATTCATGACGACTACTATTTTCATATTCCGATCAAAATCCCGAAAGGCACGTAGAGTATGAAAAATCATAGGTGCGTCTGCAAGTTCAATAAATTGTTTCGGCAGTCCCCCGCCAGCTCGCACTCCTTTTCCTCCGGCCACTATTATTGCAGCGTTTTTCATAAATAATGTAGATAAGATTTCTAACCTGCTTAGAGCATAGAGCGTAATCATCCGACAAGCCCCCACTGGCGACAGCGGGGGCTCCGAAGGATATTATTCTTTGAATTGAATATTACATATTCATGCCGCCGTCGACCTGAATAGTCTGGCCGGTCACATAGCTTGACATGTCGGAAGCGAGGAATGTAGCGACATTTGCGATATCCTCTACCTGACCTCCACGGCGCAAGGGAATTTTGCCTACCCAGTCTTTACGCACTTCGTCGGGAAGCGCAGCTGTCATTGCAGTCTCGATAAATCCGGGAGCGATAGCATTCGCACGTATGCCGCGGCTGCCTACTTCCTGAGCGATACTCTTGGCGAGAGCGATCAGGCCCGCCTTGGACGCAGCGTAGTTTGCCTGTCCGGCATTGCCGTGCACGCCTACTACAGAAGCCATGTTGATGATAGAGCCAGATTTCTGGCGCATCATGATGGGAAGTACGGCATGTATGAAGTTGAAGGCAGACTTAAGATTTACAGTAAGGACTGCATCCCACTGAGCCTCCGTCATACGGAGCATAAGACCGTCTTTGGTGATGCCGGCGTTATTGACGAGGACATCGATCTTGCCGAAATCCTTCTTAACCTGAGCTACCACCTCTTCAGTCTGGGCAAAGTCAGCAGCATTGCTGGCGTAACCCTTGCATTTTACGCCGAGAGCCTCGATTTCCTTTACGGTCTGTTCGCCGTTTTCATCAATCACGAGGTCGGTGAAGGCGATATCTGCACCTTCGGAAGCGAATTTCAAGGCAAGGCCTTTGCCGATGCCACGTGCAGCTCCGGTGATAAGAGCTACTTTTCCTTCAAGTAATTTCATTGTCTTATATAATTTAAGTCAGTTCTTGGAAAATTTAAAAACTTATTATCATGCTTCCGCATGAATATCCTCCTCCGAAGACTACCAGAGCCGTGCGATCTCCCTTCTTGAATTTGTCAAGGTTCTGAGCAAGCACAAGAGGAGCCGAGGCTGAACCGGTATTACCCAATTCCTCAATATTATTCAGGAAAGAATCGAGAGTTAGTCCCAGCTGTCGGGCCACCTGCGCCACTATTCTTCTATTTGCCTGATGACAGATGACATATTTCAGATCCTTGATGGCAAAATCCTTCGAATCGAGCGCTTTCCCGAGAGCATGCACCATATATTTGCAGGCATACATGAAGACATCGCGTCCGTCGGGCATTGTGATTCCGTCTTCTTTCGGACGAAGTTTGACTCCATCCGGGCCTTTACCCAGATGCCCGAGTCCCTCGGTATATATCTCTTCGACGACAATATCATCCGGGCTCTGGCGCTCCTTGCTTACGAAGTAAGCGACAGCCGCATCCCCCCAAAGATGTCCGGATTTAGGGTCTGATTCATTACGATAGTAAGAATTTTGTTCAGAGCATATCAGCAACGCTTTGGTAGCTTTTCCGCTTGCGAAATATCCTTCGATAATCTCCATCCCGTTGATAAATGAACTGCAGGCCGAAGAAGCATAGACCGCTTTAGCCCCTTCAATTCCATAATGCCGCTGGGTGACGTGGGCGGTTGTGGCTACAGTGTCATATACATTATAGGCTGCAGCCACTATCAGATCTACCTCCGTTATATCATAGGGTAATTTTGGCAGAGCGTCTTCTATGGCGTCAATCGCCATTGAATCGACATTTTCCCCATCCGCTACTATCGAACGCGTGCGTATTCCCGTGCGCTGTTCTATCCATTCTGAAGTCAGACCGTTGACCTCAAGGAAATGTTCGTTGTCAACTCTTCCTTCCGGCACGTAATGTCCAATAGCATTAATATAAATCGGCATGGCGTGATTGGGTTTTATGTATGGGTTAATGTTTTTTATTGATTTAAGGTTTCAGTCATTTATCTGACAAGGATGCCATGAAGGAGCATTCTGGAGAATGACTCGGATAGAGTCTCCTGATCAATTCCTTTGTCGGAAAGTGCATCTCTTATGTAAGTCACATCGAGTCCCTGGATAGTATGAATGACTATTATGGCAGTAGCAGAGATATCCGGCACTTCGAACTCACCTTTCTCCACCCCTTCCTCAAGGATCTCGCGTACAAGCGCCACTTCCTTCTTGGAGATCTGGCGTCTGGCACGATCTACCTTGCGAAGATCACGAAAGAACCCGGCTGTCAGACTGCCGTTGCGATGCACAATCTCACGCATCGTCTCAAATCTGCATGCAATGTATTCCTTTAGTTTCTCCTCCGCAGATATGGGCTTTGCCACAATCAGACGAAGATTCATCAAAAGCTTGTCGCTTTCGCTTTCCACAACTGCATTGTAGATGTCTTTCTTATTCTTGAAGTAGGTATAAATCGTGCGCCTTCCTTTATCGGAAGCGGATGCTATATCGTTCATAGTAGTATTCTCCACGCCTTTACGGGCGAAGAGCTGACGTGCTACTTCTATAAACTTTTCTCGAGTCTTCGATACCATATGATCGGAGGATTTAAATCTGACGAGGCGCCTGATTTTTATTACACATTGCAAAATTAGTAAAAATTTTCGGTATTACACAATTTTTTTCTTTCTGTGCAAAATAATTATTCCTCCCGGACTGCGTTCGGGATAGCTTCTTACCCTGAAATTTCGGATTGTTGACTCTTAATGACATGAATTTTTAGCTCATAAGAGAGCATGATATTTTAACTGGAATTCAAACAATATTGTACAGTACGAATTATAAGAAGAGAAGTCAATCCTTTAAATATCTAATATTCAGGATAATATTAATATTTAACATTTATTAACTCAAAATTATGACTGATAGATTTGGCAGATACGAAAAAAAGTCGTAACTTTGCATCGCAATACCGCGGGATGGAGCAGTGGTAGCTCGTTGGGCTCATAACCCAAAGGTCAGAGGTTCGAGTCCTCTTCCCGCTACTGAATCAGGAGGGCGTGTCAATCATTGACGCGCCCTATTTCTTTATAAATTTACTCATGCAACCCATTTACGAAGATAACCATATCATTATCGTCTACAAAGCCCCGGGTGAAATAGTTCAGGGTGACAAGACCGGCAATACTCCCCTTTCAGAGTTGATAAAATCATACCTTAAGGAGAAATATCATAAGCCGGGGAATGTCTTCTGTGGGGTAGTCCACCGCATAGACCGTCCCGTCGCAGGATTGGTCATATTTGCCAAGACATCAAAAGCACTTACCCGACTCAATGATATGTTGCGACGCAATCAGATTCATAAGACTTACTGGGCAATGGTAGAAGGGCGACCTGCCAAAGAAGAGGACACACTGGAATGTTACATGCGCTCTGACGGCCGGATGAATAAATCATTCCCATGCTCCCCCGATGATAAAGATGCAAAAAAGGCCATACTGAAATATAAGACCATCGCCGTGGGCGACCGATACTCTATTCTCGAAGTGAACCTGATCACGGGTCGCAAGCATCAGATCAGAATGCAACTGTCAGGTATCGGGAACCCGATAAAGGGTGACCTTAAATACGGCGCCCGCCGATCGAACCCCGATGGGGGAATATCATTGCTCGCCAAGAGAATAGAATTTATTCATCCTGTCAGCAAGGAAGAGATTAAAATAGAGCTCAATCCTACTACCGAGATGCAAAAGATTCTCGGATAGCATCACAGGTAAATAACCTGCAAAAGAAGATTCTCGGATAGTTTCGCAAGCATAACAATACAAATAAGGCGCTCTCCTTTCGGAGAACGCCTATTTTTATTTTCTGAATATTCTTATTGAATATTACTCTGCATAGCGGATAGTCACAGCGCGATCCAGCGGAGCTGCCTGCGGGCCGAGATCTGTGAGGTTCTTGTCGTCTGTAGTCTTTTCGAGCTGAGAAGCGTCGACACCCTGAGAAATAAGGTAGTTGTATACGCCATCTACACGAGCATTGCGGAGACGAGTGTTGATTTCGTCAGTGCCGGTATAAGAGTCAGCATAGCCGGTGAGGACATACTTCTTGTTGGAGTCCTTCATGACAGAAGCTACAGAGTTGAGGACAGTCTTTTCGCGAGCTGCGAGACCATACTGGTTGATGGGATAGTAGATAGTCACGAGACCTTCGCAGTCCTGTACGACGGGGCGCTTCTTGTTCATGCAGTCTTCGAGCTGATCTTCTACAACCTTAACCTCCTTGTTGGCAGCAGCGAGGCGAGCTACGAGTTCGTCACCCTGTGCGTCTGTGTACTTCCAAGTCGGGCAAGTAGCAGTTACCGGGCAATCCCATTCAGACTTGCCGAGGTTGAAAGTAAGACCTGCCTGGATGCTGAGGTCATGGTCTGCACCCGGCTTGAAGTCGATCAGAGTGTACTGAACGTCGAAGAAGAGGTCAACTACGCTGGAGAGGCGGAAGTTATTCTGAAGACCTGCATTTACGAACATTACAGTGTTGTGAGCGCGGTGCCAACCGATTTCCTTGCCACCGTTGCCGTAGTTACGAGCCCATGTCCAGTATGCGCCTGCGCCACCGTGGAGCACGAGGTTGTAAACGCGGTCGGGTTTGTAGCCACACCACCAGTTGGTGATGTCGATGAGCATATCAAACTCGGGGCCGAGACCCATGTACTTTTCAGGATAGTAGCCATTGCTCCAGGCGCCGGCATTCATTTTACGGAATTCGCCGTCGGCTGTAGTAGCACCCTTGGGCATGATCCAGTTTGCACCGAAGCGGAAGCCCATCACGGGAGATACCCATTTACCTACGTAGAGGGCGCCTGCGCCACCCCAGCGGTCTTTAAGAGGAGCTTTGATGTCATGCTCAGCCATGATGAAGGTTGTACCACCCTCAGCTGTGATGAACCAGTTGTCGCGATTTCTGTTAAGCAGGTAACCCTGACTGCAGTCAGGAGTATAAGTTACCTCCTGGGCTGTAGCAGTGGCGCCTCCGAGGGCAACTGCTGCAAGAGCGAGTAATACACTTTTTTTCATAGAACAACAATATTAAATAGTGGATATAATCTAAATTTTGGTTCTGGCCGGATCAGAATCCGGAGTCGGGAAAAGATCAATCAAATTCATGATTTTATCTTTCAATTAATTGTCTTTTCGTCCTTTTCTCCCATGGAAGACACTCTTTCCGGTATCTCTCCCTCGGGAATTTTGGCGCAAAGTTAATTAATTTTATTTAAGAAACATAATTTTTAGAAAGATTGTTTAACACTTTCCCCGATTTTTTTGATATTTTTTTACTTTTATTGCTTGTTTCCTACCGCAACTCTCAATTTTATCCTCTTTTGAGAGGAATCCGGAGTCAGGCATTACTCAGGCTTTAGCGAGGAATTTCTTGACTTCAGCCACGATGTTGCGCGGAGTGAATCCGAATTTCTCGTCAAGTACTTTTGCGGGTGCCGACGCTCCAAAGCGATTAAGGCCATAGACCTTCCATTCTCCTCTCATAAGGGGATAGAGAGTTGAGGGCAGTCCGGCAGTTATGCCATATACTTTGCCTGCCGGAGGAATTACTGAGTCGCGGTAGTCGGCCGGTTGATCAAGGAATTCACCGATTGACGGTACAGAGACTACGCGCGCCCTGATTCCCTCCGCTGCAAGCTCCTCAGCGGATTTAACTGCCAGAGAGACCTCGCTGCCGTTTGCTACGAACGTCACGTCAGCCGGGCCCTCAGTCTCAACGACCACATAGCCTCCTCGCGCCACGCCCTTCTTGGCTTGCTCGCGGCGTCCGTCGCCTGGAACATCGTCGATATCCTGGCGGGTAAAGATCATGACGGTCGGACGATCTGAAGTTGCCATGGCGAGCTTATAGCACTCTATTACTTCCGCAGTATCTGCAGGACGCAGGACAAGAACACTGCGTTTTCCACTTATATTATGCAGCTCTTCAAGAAGTCGCATCTGAGCTTCATGTTCTACGGGCTGATGCGTAGGGCCGTCTTCGCCTACTCTGAAGGCGTCGTGGCTGAATATGTATTTCACGGGAAGCTCCATCAAAGCTGACATGCGGATAGCAGGCTTCATATAATCTGAGAAGACAAAGAATGTGCCGCAAGCTGCTTGCATACCGCCATGGAGTACTATGCCGTTCATTATGCAGGCCATTGTAAGTTCGGCAACCCCGGCATGCAGGAAGGCTCCGCTGAAATCGCCTTTTCTGAGTGCCCCGGTAGCCTTTAGGAAACCATCGGTCTTGTCGGAGTTTGCAAGGTCGGCGCTCGACACAATCATGTTACCGACATGCTTGCCAAGATAGTTAAGAATAGCGGATGATGCCGTGCGGGTAGCCACGTTAGGCTTGATCTCAACCTCATCAAGATTCAGTTCGGGATTCTTACCGCTCAGATATTGGCCGAGAAGTTCGGCTTTCTGCGGCTCGGCTGCTTTCCATTCCGCAAACTTGACTTTCCATTCTCCGGCAGCACGTTCGAGTTCTGCCCGGCGGTCGTCATACATTGCCTGGACGTCGTCGAAAATTACCCACGGATTTTCCGGGTCTCCTCCGAGATTCTTTACTGTAGTGGCAATGCAGGCGCCGGCTTTCGACAGAGGCTGACCATGAGTCGACATAGCTCCCTCGAGTGATTTTCCGTCGGAAGTCATGACCTTGCGGGCCATTATTGTCCGACCGATGATAAGCGTCGGACGCTCCGTCTCAGCTTTAGCGACATTAAGAGCGGAAAGGATTGCTTCGGGATCGCAACCATCGATTTCGAGTACACTCCAACCCCAGCTGCGATACTTTGCCGCGGTATCCTCCGTAGTGACATCCTCGACGTTGGTCGATAGTTGAACGGCATTGGAGTCATAATACATTATAAGATTGCTCAGACCCAGCGCGCCGGCGATGCGGCCCGCTCCCTGGGACACTTCTTCCTGGATTCCGCCGTCGGAAATGAAGGCATAGGTCTTATGAGCGACGATTTCACCGAATCTCTGAGCATAGAAGCGCTCTGCGATCGCGCATCCGACTGCCATTGCATGACCCTGTCCGAGCGGACCGCTTGAATTGTCGACGCCTCGACCCGGATCGAGTTCCGGATGACCCGGAGTCACGCTCCCCCACTGACGGAATTGCTGAAGTTCCTCGATTGAATAGCGACCCGTCAGCGCAAGCACGCCGTAAAGCATCGGCGACTGATGGCCCGGATCGAGGAAGAATCTGTCGCGTGCGACCCATTCCGGGTCACGGGGATCATAATTGATGACTTTCGAGAAAAGCACATTGACGAAGTCGGCTCCGCCCATTGATCCACCGGGATGACCCGATTTGGCCGCTTCCACCATCTCCGCGATTAGGATACGGATATTGTCCGCGGCACGATTCATTAAGTGTTTGTCCATGGAAATGTTTTATATTGTATGGTTGGATTTATTTCTCTACAAGTACTTCAGGAGATTCGGCCACATGCTTCGAAGGACGCGACAACAGGACAGCATAGAGCAGGATATAGCCGGCAAGGACGAAATCAAGCCAGAAACTGTTGAGGATATCATTACCTGCCAACACAGACTGGATAGTCGGGAAGATACCTCCGCCGCATACCATCACCATGAACATACCGGAAGCTACCGCTGTATATTTACCCAGCCCGGTCACCGACAGGTTGAATATCGCGCCCCACATGATAGAGGCGAAGAAACCGCAAAGCACGAAGAATATCGCATTCATAGGAATCTTTACGAAGCTGAAGGAAAGTTCGCCGGAATCAAATCCTATGAAGCTGACAAGTGTTTCTTCCGTAAAGATGCCGGCAAGTATGAAGGCCATAGAGCCTATGCCGGCGATAGTCAGCATCACGCGCGATGACACCTTGCCACCGATCAGGCCGCCGATAAAGCGCCCGATCAGCATCAGAAGCCAATAGATGCCGCATACGGTGCCGGCAATTGCCGCGCTCGATGCAACATTCATTGCTTTGACATCTACATGCTTCTCAAGAAATTGATAAGTCCAGTTTGCCATCCCTACTTCGAGCCCTACATAGCAGAAGATCGCCAGAACTCCGAAGGTAAAGTTGTGGTATTGGAAGGCTTTGATGACCTTTACTTTCTCGGAGGGCTTTCCTAAATCTTCGGCTTCAGGAAGATGGCTGAAGAAGAGAACTATGAATGCCACAGCGAAAATGCCCATAGCGAGATAGAAGACGGGATTGGCTGAAGATATTGAACTTGCTGCGCCACCGAGCAGGCCGCCAACAATGACGGGCGCCAGAGTAGCTCCGAGAGAGTTGAATGTGCCGCCGAACTGCACCAGCTGATTGCCCTTGTTGGGCGTAGAGCCCAGAGAATTCAGCATAGGATTGACCACAGTATTGAGCAAACACATAGAGAATCCCGCTACGAAAGCGCCAATAAGATAAATTGTCACTGCGGTAGAGTCAGCAACTATAAAACCTGAGCAATACGTAATAGCAACTCCGATGAAGCCTATGGTGACAGCCCATAGTGCAGTCATGCGGAAGCCTTTATTCTGAAGAAGTTTACCCGCAGGATAACCCATAAATGCATAGGCTATGAAATTGGCGAGGGTGCCGAGTTGCGACATCATCGGATTCCCTGCCGACATCTTTTCAATGACCGAACCAAGAGGATTCTGATATCCGGTGACAAACGCTATCATAAAGAACAGCGCAAACATTATGACGATAGGCAGAGCGTAATTGCCTTTCTTCTGCGGGTTATTATTCTCAACCATATTTTGTACTTTACTTATTACTCACTGATTATTACTCGATTTGATTATCGCTAGCAAGAATAAAATCAATATTCACGGACGCCGAAGATGCGTGTCCCGACTCTGATAAGAGTAGCTCCTTCTTCTACGGCAATCGGCCAGTCGCCGCTCATGCCCATAGAGATTTCATCAAATCCCCGGAGCTCGGGAATCTCATCCTTTATGATCCTGAAGAGCTCAGCTATTTTTTGAAAATCTTCTCTTACTCTGCCGAGATCATCTGTATTGGACGCCATTCCCATTACACCGCAGATATGCGTCGCCTTGAGAGATTCGAATCTGCGCTGTCGAAAATAATCGAGAAGTTCTTCGGGTGAGAATCCGAATTTTGTCTCTTCGCGTGCCACATGAATCTGCATCAGCACTCTTGTTGTCACACCCGCTTTTTCCGACTCCCTGTCGATAATCTCCAGCAATCTCTCCGAATCGACGCTCTCAATAAGACTTGTCTTTCCGATAAGCTGACGCACCTTATTAGTCTGCAGATGCCCTATGAAATGCCATTCGATGTCGGCGGGCAATGCGTCACTCTTCCTGATGAGTTCCTGAACTCTGCTTTCTCCAAAACGACGCTGTCCGGCCTCATAAGCCGCCATGACAGCATCCTCCGGATGAAATTTAGATACGGCTACCAGATTGATTCCTGCCGGAATTTCCGATTGCAGGACCTTTATATTATGGCGTATTTCCGAGTCATTCATAATGATTTCTGCTGATCTCTGATTATCTTGTCAGTTATCCCGACGCTCAGTATCTGGTTTACTCCTTATCTTTCTTGGAGTCGAGCTCAAGCGCGAAGACATCCATGACGGGAGTCTCGGCTATTGAAGCTATCTCGAAGTCGGCCAGAGTACCCTTCATTCCTTCGCGGAAATTGACGAGAGCCGAATCGAAATCCGCAGCTTGCACCAGAGTGAAGACCGCCGATTTCTTTTCCGCCCCGCTGCGTTCATCAAGAGTTATGATATTATATTTTACCATATAGTACTTGTCGCCGGTAGCATCATAAAAGATTTCCGCAATCTTGGTCTTCTTTACTGCAGAGATAGTGAATTCTCCTGAGATGAAAGGTTTCATCTCTTCAATTATGCGGGATTCCGCCTCAGTGAAACTTAGGGCGTCGACAATATAGGGTTCATTGACTCGCTTTACCGCGCCGTTCTCCTGCATTTTGTCGTAGCGTACCTTACATTCAAACCAAAGTGCCATTTGATGGATATGTCTTTACTAAATATCAGTATTCCCTTCTGTATGCATGGCCGTTGCCAGACTGCAACATTATGTCGGGACGGAGCCGCAGCTCCTTTCTGCTGACAAAGATACTAACTTTTTATTTCAACTCAAAATAATTTGACGGTAACTTCAAAATTTTTACATTCGTCGATAATTTTTTCTACATAAACTATCTTTTTTGCATTTATTTTTTTATATTTGCATTTCCTAAGAAGTCGCAGAAACTTCTTGCTCAGAATTTACCCTCTGAAAAATCATAAAACAGGAAAAGCCAACATCTAATTAGTCTGATCCCGAATGACACTACAGGAAATATATGCAATGTATCGCGACGGCTTTCGCGAGATGACAATCGGACGCACGCTCTGGGCTCTGATTCTCATCAAATTGTTTATACTCTTTTTCGTCATCAAATTATTCTTTTTCCCTAATCTGCTTGAACGAGATTACGACTCCGACGCCGCACGCGCAGAGGCAGTCAGAGAGAATCTTACAAAATGATTTCCGGTATTATTCCGAATTTCAGCAAGTATTGACATCATAAACTGAATATTTAACCTTTAACCCCATACGAGATTATGAACGATCTAATTACCGTAGTTGATTGGTCGCGCTGGCAATTCGCACTGACGGCCATCTACCATTGGCTTTTCGTCCCGTTGACTCTCGGCCTCTCAGTCATTGTCGCGGTGATGGAGTCAATCTATCTCAAGACCGGCGACAAACGCTGGCTTCAGACGACTAAATTCTGGATGACTCTTCTTGCCATCAACTTTGCAATTGGCGTAGCGACAGGCATCATCCTGGAGTTCGAGTTCGGCACTAACTGGAGTAACTACTCATGGTTTGTAGGCGACATCTTCGGCGCTCCTCTCGCAATCGAGGGTATCCTGGCATTCTTCATGGAAGCCACATTCGGAGCCGTCATGTTCTTCGGTTGGGGCAAGGTCTCTCCAAAATTTCATCTTCTGTCGACTTGGCTGACTGCGATCGGAGCCTCTATCTCAGCTCTATGGATTCTTGTGGCAAATTCTTGGATGCAATATCCGGTCGGCATGGAATTCGATCCTGCGCAGATGCGCAATGTAATGGATAATTTCTGGGCTCTCTTCTCGGGAGTCGCAATCAATAAATTCTTCCATGCTGTTCTGAGCGGATGGGCTCTGTCGGGAGTCTTCGTCATCGGCGTATCTTGCTTCTTCCTCTTCCGCCGCAGCAATCGTGATTTCGCTCTCAGATCTATAAAGACCGGCGGATGGATCGGACTTATCGGATTGCTGTTATGTATGTTCACCGGCGACGGCTCAGCCGTAGAGGTGACAAAGACCCAACCGATGAAATTAGCTGCCATGGAAGGTCTCTACGAAGGCTCTGAAGGTCAGAGCCTCGTTGGAATCGGATTGATCAATCCCGAAAAGAAATGGGACAACAATGAGGATCCCTATCTTTTTGAAATCTCGCTTCCGAAAGGCCTATCGCTATTGGCCCGCCATGATCTGAATGCTTTCGTTCCTGGCATCAATGATATCATCAACGGCGTAGACATAATCGACGGCGACACTGTCAACACTGTATCATATGCCGACCGCATCACACGAGGCAAACTCGCTCAAGATGCCATCCACGACTACGGAATTGCCTTACGCAATGGGAATCAGGCAGGAGTAGAAGCCGCGCAGAAAGTACTGAGCGAGAATTACCAATTCTTCGGCTACGGCTATTTTGATTCTCCGGGTCAGGCTGTGCCTCCGGTTGCGCTGACTTTCTATTCATTCCGCGTGATGGTGATTCTGGGAAGTTATTTCCTCCTGTTCTACGTTGTAATGCTTTTCCTTGCCTATAAAGCTCCTCAATGGTTGGAGAGCAAGAAGTGGCTGCTTGTCATTGCAATGATCTCAGTGCCGCTGATGTATATATGCTCGGAAGCGGGATGGTGTGTAGCCGAGGTAGGACGTCAGCCCTGGACGGTGCAGGATCTGCTTCCCGTCGGCGCGGCAATCTCTGATATTCCTGCTGCTTCCGTCATCACAACCTTCTGGATCTTTGCTGCTGTCTTCACTATCCTTCTTTGTGCGGAAGTCAGCATCATGATCAAGTGGATCAACGGAGCCACTAAAAAAGACCTCGACAATCCAACCCATAAATAATCCTTATCGTCATGACACTTGAAATTCTTCAGAATTATTGGTGGGTGATCGTCTCGGTATTAGGCGGCATCCTCGTCTTCATGCTCTTCGTTCAGGGAGGGCAGTCAATGCTCCTCAATGCTCCCGAGGCAGACTGGACCCAGATGATAGTCAATTCCATCGGTCGGAAATGGGAACTCACCTTTACGACCCTCGTCACTTTCGGCGGGGCTGCTTTCGCGGCTTTCCCCCTGTTCTATTCTACAAGTTTCGGAGGAGCCTATTGGCTCTGGATGCTGATCCTGCTCAGTTTCGTAGTCCAGGCCGTCAGCTATGAATACCGAAATAAGAAGGGTAATCTCTACGGACGTCGCATCTACGACATATTCCTTTTCTTCAACGGATTTGCAGGCTGCATTCTGCTGGGGGTTGCAGTCGGAATGTTCTTCTTCGGCGGAGCCTTCACTATTGATCGTGCCGCCATGCTTAATGCATCAGCACCGGTAGTGTCGACATGGGCTCCAACCCATGGCTTTGAAGCGATTTTCTGCTGGAAGAATCTGCTTCTGGGACTTGCTGTCTTCTTTCTTGCCAGATGCCTGGCCGCCCTTTATCTTATCAATTCAGTTCGCGCAGGAGAAAAGTTCAATAAATGGATGATCAAGAATCTATGGTCATCGACTATTCTCTTCCTCATATGCTTCCTGGCTTTCATGGCTGTGCTGTTGACGTCGGAGGGCTATACTGTCGTTTTCTCCAATTCTGTAGCGACCGAGGTAGAGCCGACTCCGTTCAAGTATTGGCATAATCTTATCGGATCTCCGTCAATCCTTATCCTGTTCCTGCTCGGAGTCGCCAATGTGCTACTCGGAATCCTTCGGACTCTCTTCGCAAGAAATTATACGCAGGGAATATGGTTTGCCGGAATCGGCACATTCTTCACTGTCGTTGCACTATTCTGGATGGCGGGATTTTGCCAGACCCCGTTCCTACCCTCGACCAACGACCCGAATGCCTCGCTGACAATCTATAACGCTTCTTCTTCCAAATTTACGTTGGAGACAATGACATACGTCTCCATCCTCGTACCTTTCGTAGTAGGATATATATGGTACGTCTGGAAGAAAATAGATTCACATAAAATCACAGATGCCGATGTCCATTAATTCAGATGCATCGGAAAGCTCTTCGGCCTCACCTCGAAAAAACCGGGGTGAGGTCTTACAGCTTTTCTTATCATTCTTCAAGATCGGACTCTTCACTTTCGGAGGAGGCTGGGCGATGATTTCTATAATCGAAAGGGAGATTGTCGATAAGTTTCATTGGATCGAGCGCGACGATTTCCTTGATCTGCTGGCTGTAGCGCAATCTCTGCCGGGCATCCTCGCCGTCAATATCGCTACTGCGGTCGGCGACAAACTTCACGGAATGAAAGGATCAGCCATGGCAACATTAGGATGTATTCTCCCCTCTTTCCTTATAATTCTCGCTATAGCTATCTTCCTCACTCCGGATATGATTAAGAATAATCATACCTTATCGGCCATATTCATGGGTATCCGACCCGCCGTGGTAGCGCTTATCGTCGCTCCTGTCATTACTTCTGCTAAAGCTGCGAAACTGGGGCTGAAGACAGTATGGATTCCTCTGCTGGTTGCGCTCATGATTTCATCATCTCAACTTTTCGGCATCAATTTAGGCTTTGGCTCAAATCCGATTCTATTTATCATCCTCGGAGGTATCGGGGGATGGGCGTTCTGGAAATTTAGTGTCCGCAATCTCAAGAAGTCGCAGAAATGAATATTTATCTGAAATTAATCTGGGCCTATCTCAAAATAGGAATTTTCGGATTTGGAGGCGGCTATGCCATGCTGTCGCTCGTAGAGCATTCAGTAGTCGACCCGGGATGGATCACAGAGACGATGTTTACGGATATCGTAGCCATATCGCAGATGACCCCGGGTCCGATCGGGATCAATTCAGCTACATATATAGGGTATGTCGCCCCATCTCATGTCAATCCTCAACTTGCCTCTCCTCTCTGGGGAGTATTGGGTTCTGTCCTTGCAACTCTCGCCGTAGTATTGCCTTCCTTTTTCCTGGTCATATATAGTTCGCATTTCATTCGCAAGCATCAGGAAAGCGGAGCTATAAAAGGGATATTCTCCGGTTTGCGTCCCGTAGTGGTCGGATTGATCGCCTCTGCGGCCATACTGCTTATGAATAATGCCAACTTCAATCCCAATGGGATAGATTGGCAGCTATGGACCAACATTGGAATTTGCGCGGCGGCATTCTGTCTTGTCTATTTCAAATTCCCTTGGCGAGGTAAGAAAGTATCTCTTCATCCGATACTGGTCATCTGCCTGGCCGGTCTCGCAGGATTTCTTATCTACTGAAGCATACCCCGTAGAAAAAAAATTAACATACAACACCTTAAATCTCAAATATATTTCTTAAATCTTAACTTATCGGCGCTAAGCGCTCTTCCTGCCATGACTTACCAAGAAGCTATTGATTTTCTCTTCTCCCAACTTCCGATGTTCTCACGCATCGGAGCGCCGGCATATAAACCCGGGCTGGACACTTCTATCCATCTTGACAATTATTTCGGAAATCCTCACCGAAAGTTTAAATCGATCCATATAGCCGGCACAAACGGCAAAGGATCCGTTTCACATAATCTTGCCTCTATCCTTCAGGCGCAAGGCTACAAAGTAGGACTTTATACCTCTCCGCATCTCATAGACTTCCGCGAGCGCATGCGCATCAACGGAGAGATGATTCCTGAAGAGGATGTAGTTGACTTCGTAGTGCGTTGGCAGACTTCCAACTTCGATGGTAGGCCTTCGTTCTTCGAATTGACAATGATGATGGCCTTCGACTGGTTTGCCAAAGAGGGAGTCGACTATGCAGTTATAGAGGTCGGAATGGGCGGTCGCCTGGATTCTACCAATATCATCTCCCCTATCGCCGGCGTCATTACTAACATATCGCTTGATCATACTCAATTTCTGGGCGACACTCTTCTGGCTATTGCCAAAGAGAAAGGAGGCATCATAAAGGCCGGGATTCCGATGACTATCGGGAATGTAAATGATGAGATACGCGCTCTTTATGCCAAGACGGCCAATGATCTGATGTCTCCCATTAAGTTCGCAAGCGACTATCAATACTTAAAGAATCCACGAATAAACGAAGACTTCACAATTTCAGGCACGTATAACGGCCATGAGATAGTATCCCCGCTGTCAGGAGAATATCAGATGGAGAATCTCAACACTATCCTCCACGTCATCGAAATGCTGCGTTTCCGAGGATTTGAAATTTCGGAAGAGGCTGTAGTCAACGGCTTGCGTGACGTTATGAAATCGACAGGGTTTGCCGGACGCTGGATGAAGCTTTCCGACTCTCCGCTGACTATATGCGACACTGGACATAACCGTGGCGGACTCGAACGCACCATGCCGCAACTTGAGAATCTTCTTGCAAAGCGTCGTGAGAAATATCCTGATGCCCGTCTTCGAATTGTAATAGGATTCGTAAACGATAAAGATGTAGAGCATATCATCGATCTGCTTCCGAAGGATGCTGAATATTATGTCACTCAAGCTTCAGTGCCCCGGGCCATGCCGGCAGAATCCCTTCTTCATCTTCTTGAAAACGGAGAGCTCAAATGCCGTCTGATTCCTGAAGGTGTAGCAATAGCATACGAAGCAGCTTTAAATGATTCCGACAAGGAAAAAGACATCCTTTTCATCGGTGGCTCCACCTTCGTCGTAGCCGACCTCCTCAACAATCTACAAAAATAATTTCCCGTGAAACGGAGAATTGTACATAAGCCCGTATCGGCACCCGCACGCCGGTCTGTCGATAAGAGCTTATAAAGACAACGGACCGGCTTTCATTGCCGATCCGTTGTTTTTCTTATAATTCCTCTTCACAAGATGCTTATTCTACTATATAAACATCTCTTTCTGAGAATATGGTAGACGCTTATTCTTTATTATCTCTATTTTTGACTCTGACCCGGTTCTTGGAAGTGCTGGAATTTGTGTCGCTCTCTTCCTTAAGGTCTATCTCTTTCTTTTCTTCGTCGAGTATCCTATATTGAAGATATGCCATGGATTCATCCGCCAGCAATTTCATGCCGCGTCCGAAACGACGACGCCATTTTCCATAAATCGAAAACATCCCTTTCTTCAGATATGCCTCTACGTATGGATGGACATAAAGGGTGAATTTTTTAACCTCGAGAGTATTCACCAGATAATCGATCTTCTCTTCGAGCTTATCAGTGAAGAGCAGTGATGGCTGCACCTCTCCTTTTCCGAAACATGACGGACAGGTCTCCTCCGTAGTGATATCCAAGGCCGGGCGCACTCTCTGACGAGTAATCTGCATCAATCCGAATTTACTCAATGGGAGTATATTATGGCGTGCGCGGTCATTGGCCATGATTTCTCGCATATGGTCGAAGAGCTTCTGACGATGCTCCTGCTTATTCATGTCGATGAAATCTACGACTATGATGCCGCCCATATCGCGAAGACGGAGCTGACGTGCGATTTCATCTGCCGCGCGAAGATTGACCTCCAAAGCGTTAGTCTCCTGATCGGAAGACGCTTTGCTTCGATTGCCTGAATTGACGTCAATGACGTGGCATGCCTCCGTATGCTCCACTATTATGTACGCCCCGCTCTTGAAACTAACCGTTTTACCAAAACTACTCTTTATCTGGCGCGTGATGCCGAAATGATCAAAGATCGGGATATCCTTGGTATATAGTTTTACGATTCCCTTATTGTCGGGCGCGATAAGATTAACGTAATTCTCAATCTGAGAGAATGTCTCCGCTTCGTTGACGTAGATATTCTCGAAGGTCGGACTGAAGATATCGCGAATCAGGCCGACGGCTCGACTATCTTCCTCATAAATAAGCGAAGGAGGGGTCGAACGTTGCATTTTCGCAATTGAATCTTCCCAACATTTTAGCAAAGTGCGCATCTCATTATTGAGTTCCGCCACTCTTTTATTTTCGGCCGATGTCCTGACGATCACGCCAAATCCTTTCGGCTTGATGCTGCCGATAAGTTGGCGTAGTCGGATTTTTTCCTCGGTCGATTTAATCTTTTGAGAGATTGAGATTTTGTCGGAGAATGGGAGCAGGACCATAAATCGCCCTGTAAACGAGAGTTCGGTAGTCAGTCGGGGTCCTTTTGAGGATATGGGCTCTTTTGCTATCTGCACGAGCAGCTGACGTCCGGGCTGAAGGAGGGTCTGGATTGTCCCTGTCTTTGGGATATCCGGCTCTCTCTTGATTTTAGAGATATTCGGCACTTTTCGCGGATCTTTAAAACATTCATCCAGGAAGGAAGAATAAGTCGCAAATTGAGGGCCGAGATCGAGATAATGTAGAAAAGCGTCTTTTTCATAGCCGACATCTACGAAAGCTGCGTTCAGACCCGGCATAAGTTTCTTCACTTTGGCCAGATATAGATCGCCTACGGCGTATGCCTGATTGCGATTCTCCTTCTGAAGCGAGACGAGTCTTGAGTCCTCAAGCAGAGCTATCGATATGTCTTTCTCTTTTACGTCTACTATTAGTTCGCTTTTCATGATAATGCAATGTCAAATTCAGGATTGGCTATCGTCGATTACTTATCAGGATGATTACGGGATAAACAGGAAGTCTATCTAATATTTCTCAAAATTAACTTGCCGTCATCATCGGAATTTATGAAGCCTGCAACCTGATGACTACAAAATAAAAAAGGCAGACAATGCTCCAATGGTGATGATACCTTGACCCTTCCCCATCGCCAGCATTGACTGTCCTTTTTTTTCGTCATAATGAGCGTTCCTTATGGATTTTGCTCAAAGCGCATATCTGAGATTATTTCTTCTTATGACGATTCTTTCTCAGTCTTTTTTTACGCTTGTGGGTAGCCATCTTATGGCCTTTTCTTTTCTTTCCGCTGGGCATAACAGTTGATATTAATGTAGTAATTAACTTAATGTTTCCGTTTGAGTATCAAAACTCGACTCGCCTTTCTTGCGTTACCTGTCGGGATTAATTATTTTACCTGATCAAGGAATACGCGTGAGGGCTTGAAGGCCGGTATATTGTGCTCCGGAATGATGATTGACGTGTTCTTGGAAATATTGCGGGCCGTCTTCTCTTTGCGGGTCTTGATGATAAACGAACCAAATCCGCGAAGATACACATTTTCGCCGTTAGCTAAAGAATCTTTAACTACTTCCATGAATTTCTCCACGGTCTGAAGCACTGCAGCTTTGTCAAGATTTGTGCTGCGAGATATCTCATTTACAATATCTGCCTTAGTCATCGCTTTAAAATTATCGATTTATTAAAGTTAAATTATTAATAATTACGAATTTAGAGTACTATTAGCGACCACCCGGGTACACTCGTACGCATTTCGCAGTGCAAATATCGTAATTTTTTTTGAATAATACGCTATTTTTCATCATAAATCGCAAATTTTCACTTCATTTCCCCTTTTCGCGATCTATCATTACTCCCTCCGCATGATTCATTTTTCCAATAATTTCATCTGCCTGATCGGCCCGCAATGACAGACTAAGACTTATTATATTCCCGAATTGACGGTCAAGCACCTCGATATCCTCATTTTCCTTGATAATCCGCATCACCCGATCTGCCGAGATATAGGGCACTTCGACTTTTACGTCAATCATCCGATGCATTTCTTTCTTTCCCGCATCATCAAGTGCAAGAGCGGCCGCCTCTTTATAAGCCGTTATAAGACCTGACGTCCCCAACTTTATTCCTCCGAAGTATCTTACTACTATAACCACTACATCCGTCACTCCATGACTGCGTATCTGTCCGAGTATCGGCTTTCCGGCCGTCCCGGATGGTTCTCCGTTGTCGTTGAGTTGAAATTCCGACATGTCTGAACCCAACATGTAGGCCCAGCATACATGCCGGGAATCGCAGTAGCGGTTCTGATATTCCTTTACTTTCTCCTTAGCTTCGTCAGCTGTGAATACAGGCAAAGCAAAGGAGAGAAAGCGACTCATCTTCTCACGATATTGCCCCTCTCCCTCCTTTGAAATTCTATAGTATGTGTCCAATTTTTATGTTTGTGTAAGTATTCCATGTGCCCTGACTCCCCTGTACCCGGCGCTGAAACTCTATTTCAGGGCATCGACTTGCTAAAACGGTGAGTCTATCCGAAATTGTAATCGACAGGAGCCTCATCATAATGAAGCATTCCGGCTCCAACTTCGCGAGCCTTGGCATCGCCAAGAGTCTGGCGCACGATCTCGAGCGCCCAGATGAGGGAATTAGCCGGTCCGTTGCCCGTCACGAATTTACCATCTGTCACTACCGGGGCAGCAATGGCCTCCGCACCCTTCATCTTCTCCTCAAATCCCGGATAACATGTAGCCTTATGCCCTTGAAGCACTCCTAATTGGCCGAGTAATACTGCCGGAGAAGCGCAAATAGCTGCAATTTTGCCATGGTCGGAACGTAGCTGATTGTCTATGACTCCATGCAGAGGAGCGAAATCATAAAGATTATCTGCTCCCGGCAGACCGCCCGGGAAAATGATCCACTCAGGATGATCAAATAGAGTATTATCAAACAGCACATCTGCCTTGACCGTTATTCCGTGAGCTCCGGTCACCTGCAAAGATTCCGTTATCGACACAGTCTTTACCGGGATACCCGCACGCCGCAGAACGTCGATCGGAGTCAAGGCCTCTATTTCCTCGAAACCGGCTGCCAAAAATAAGTAAGATGTCTTCATAACTAAATCGTTTTATTATCGGTTGATTTTTGTTTTCTTATTTGCAAATATAACATTTATAATTGAATTTTACTAATTTTGCAGTCGATTTTCTTTATGTTTTTAACTATGTCCTCAATTTTACTTGTCATTTTTGGCATTTCTCTATTGATAGGTATAGCCATCATTCTTTACCTTTTGATGACCTCCCTCAATAATTCTAAAAAACAAGGTGATTTAGAACTCCAAATCAGGCAGGCTCTTGAATCGCAACAGAAACTTTTTGAAACTCAACGCATTCGTTATGAAGAGTCTTCCCGACGCTTGCTTGATATCACTCGGAATCAATATGAGCAACAGATTACTCGACTCGAAGATCGACTGGAGAAGCAACGTATTGAGCTTCAACGCACCTCAGCTCTTGAATTTGAAAATCTCGCCAATCTTGCTCTTGAGCGCCAGGCCGAGAAATTATCTGAGGAGAATCGCGATGAACTCTCAGCTATCCTTTCGCCTCTGCGGCAGAATTTAGGTGAATTTCGCCGCGCGGTCGATGATTCTTATATTAAAGAAAATTCAGGGCGTGAAGCACTGAGCCGGCAGATAGACGCTCTGATTAAAGCCAATTCTGAAATAGGCTCCGAGGCCCGGCGTCTTTCTGATGCACTTCGCGGCAACACTCGTCTTCAGGGTCAATGGGGTGAGACTGTGTTGGAGCGACTGCTTGATGCGGCGGGTTTTGAAAAGGGTATTCATTATGTCCTCCAGGCAACTTCGATCGACGGCGCTACTCTAAAGGATGACGACGGCACTCTCCTTCGCCCTGACCTGGTCTTCTTTCTGCCCGGAGAAGTGAGAGTTGTCATAGATGCGAAGACTTCGATGACAGCCTATTTGAATTACTGTGAAGCCTCATCGGAAAAAGAAATAGAGTCAGCGCTTAAGGCTCATCTTGAGTCGGTAAAAAATCATATCGATAAGTTAGGGCGTTCGAAATATCATAAATCTATTAAAGGTGCTGTTGAGCATACCCTGATGTTCATGCCCAACGACGGAGCATTTCTCGCAGCCCTACGTGCCGATTCTACACTGCCGGAATATGCTATGAAGCACAGAGTAGTGATGGTCTCGCCGGCCCATCTCCTTTCGGTTTTGAATCTGATCGCTCAACTTATAAGAATAGATAAACAGAATCGCAACGCAGAAGAGATAGCGCGTCTCGGAGGATTGATACACGACAGAATAGCGGCTCTCCTTGTCGACTTCGATCAGATCAATAACCGCCTTGAAAGCGCCCGCAATGCAGTAGCCAAATGTCGGCAGACGATGACAGAAGGTCCGACCTCCATATCGGCCCGCGCCCAAAAATTAAAAGATCTGGGAGCAAAGTCGAATCGCTCGCTCCCGGATCTTTAGTCATTAATTCAGATCTTAATAAAATTGGTTGCCCCTACTGCGCTTTAGGCGGGATATCTATCCTATATCGCAATTATCAAAGGTCATAAATCTTAAGTCACCTTTACCTCACGAGTTTAGGCGCAAGCACAAAGAATCCGAACGTCACGCCAAAATTCCAGTTTGCACCCGGAGAACTGAGATAATTACCATAGACAGAAAGCGAAGCAAACGGGAAGTTATAGACGGCCGCAATCTCTCCGATAAATTCCGGCTTATTGGCCCAGCCTACATGCTTACCTTTGCCGGTCGCCTGATCGATGCCGATATTGCGCAGAGGCAGGAAACCATAGAAATCACCTCGGATCTGAAATTTATCGGCCGGATTCCATACAGGCATCATGCCGACTGCCACATAATTGTCGGCCTTGAATGCCGGATTGAAATAATTGGATGTCGAAGGAGTCGGAGCGAAAGAGGGAGCCATGACCAAGGCCGCGGTATAGTCTCCGACAAGCGGTCCGCCGGTCAGAAGGGCCTCTCCGAATCCTCCGATTTTGAAATGCTTGTGGACATTCCAGAATTCTCTCCATTTTGCTTCCAGCGATGGACGATACTGCCGATGATATCTGACCGCCCGGGAGGCATCTCCCTCCGGCCGGAATTGCGGCAACCGCCATTCTCCTGCTATTTCAAAACGCAGTTCGCGTCCCGACATAGGATAAAGCTGATTGCTCAACGTATTATATTCCCAACCGAGCTTCAGCACAACGTGGCGGCTCGACATCTCATCGCGTTGGCGCTGACTATAGTCGATATCCGCATCAGGATAATATTTATCGCTCCTCCATCCGTAACCGAGAGAAGCCTTGGCAATTGACTTGCGTCCCGTTGCAAGACAATAGACAGCATTGATAAAGCGTCGATCCTCAGCCACGAATGTCGGCGTATTCATTTGATAGAATTTAAGTTGAGAGGCATAGAATTTTTGCCTGCTCATAACTCCTTCGATCTTCATATAGGCCGGGAGCCGACTATGAATCGTGAATTTGCCGCTAAGCATTCCGGCATAATAGCTCTGCCCTATCCATCCGCTGAGATCGACGTCAAGAGAGTTATAACTGAGAGTGTGATAGCCGAAGTCAAGATAGAGCATCGATTGAGTATCGGTAGTAATCCATCCCCCGACTCCTACATTCCAGGGATTCTTTATCTGGGGCTGGAGCTCAAGAATGTTATTGCTGCGGATTTTGGAAGAATCATTCTGCACAACCCCGAGTTTAGGGACGAGCATCAGATTCGACAATTTACCCCCGCTGACGGCACGGTAATAGGCATCCTGGGTCTGCTCCATTCCGAATGGAACTCCGGGGAATCCGCGGTTGAAGAGAAATTTCAGAAATCGCTTCTGCGATGGAGTGCCGGAAGAGACCTCCACGTCATTAAACTCAATCTCCGGAGTAGCGGCGGCAAACGCCGCGCGCCGGGCAGTTACCTCCTCAGGACTGCGCCGGGCCGGAGTCCGACTTTTGATTGAGTCGACCATTGACAGACCTGTCTTATAGCCTATTTCATAGATGACATCTGCCTGATCGAAATCAAGAACTCCGAAATTAAGTACCGGGCATTGAATCTTTATGCCGTTCTTTGCCGGAACTGAATAATCGTTATTCTGAATAATCATATCCTCAAGTTGCGACATGATATTACCCCTCTCGGGCTTTCCGTCAGGTCCGGATACCGATACTCCTATTATAAAATCCGGATTGAAATCCTCCTGCATGACATCTACCGGGAAATTATCATAGATGCCACCGTCATAAACCAATACGCCATCGATTTCAATCGGTCGGAATACCAGGGGAAAACTCATCGAAGCCCGGACGGCACGACCGAGAAGTCCGTCGCGTAGCACTATCTTATGCTTATGATAGACGTCGCTTGTCACGCATCGGAAAGGCACCATCAACTTATCGAAGTCCATCCGGCACTGCGAAGAATATTTCGTAAAGAGTTTAAGAAACTCCATATTCATCGGAATAGGATTAATCAACGATGATGGAATAATCTGACTTGCGATATCATTGTTGACGCTATCCCTAAAGCTGAGATTGATCGAAGCCCATGACGGCGAGGGTTCTTTACGCGAGAAGTAGTAAGTCAGACTCGGATCGATTGTGCCCGTAGCGCAGTTCTGGAAAATCGGTGATTTTATGAGCTCCATCATCTCTTCCGGAGAATAACCGCATACATAGAGACTTCCGACCACTGCTCCCATCGACGTTCCTGCGAGGCAGTCGATAGCGATATCATTCTCCTCCAGAGCCTTTATAACTCCGATATGAGCGATGCCCTTTGCGCCTCCGCCGCTCAATACAAGTCCGACCTTATAACTGCCCGGATTGTCTTTAAGTGCGACATCGGGCACTTTCATCAGGGAGTCCCTGACAGTATCCTCATTCTCTATTCTTTCGAGACTATGGAAAATATTATTTGCGGGAGTGCCTGAAGCCGGCGCCGCAAGAACTGAAACGTTAAAGACCGGCAGGCACGCTATTGCGATGCCCGCCAGTCTTTTAATCAATGTGCCATTAATCATAAGTTGACGGCGTTAGAATCTGATTATTTTTCTTCAGCTGCAATCAGAGCGATCTTTGCACGCAGATCTTTGATATCAGCCTCGATGCGGCTCATTTTGCGCTCCATCTCTTTTACCATGGAGTTGCCCTGAGCCGACTTGATGTTAAAGAAACCGAGATTATTGTTATATGTCTTGAGTTCCTGCTGCTTGGCTTCGAGCACCCGCATGAGCCTGTCGCGTTCAGAACGGAGCTTACGGTTGTCGCCCTTCATATTATCAAGTTGAGCGTCAAAGTTCTTTCGGCGTTCCTGCTCTCTGCCGGCATTGAAGGCTCCGTAGAGGCGGTCGCAGACCTCGCGATAGTCGGCATAGACTTTATCCTTTGATTTGAACGGGACGTGGCCTATCTCCGCCCATTTATTCTGAAGTTCTTTCACCTGACGCAGACCATCGCGACGATCAATATCGGTCGGGATCTCCTTGAGAGCGGCGATGACGTCACGTTTAGCCTGAAGGTTCGCATTCTCTTCGTTATGGCGGGCGTTCGATTCCTTGCGTCTGCGGTCGAAAACTTCTCTGCAAGCCTTGGAGAAGCGCTCCCAGATTTCATCGCTTACCTTGCGGGGGACTGTGCCGATTGATTTCCATTCAGCCTGAAGTCGCAATGCCTCGTTGACAGCTTCGCGCGAATCCTCTGTTGATGCAAGCGCCTCGGCTTTTTCGCAAAGGACGAGCTTCTTTTCGTAGTTGCCCTGCAGACTCGATTTAACTTCATTGATAAAGGCCGCCTTCGCGTCAAAGAATTCATCGCAGGCTTTACGGAATCTCGCAAAAATCTCGTTATTGACTTTTCTCGAAGCGAAGCCGATTGTACGCCATTTCGCCTGGATTTCCTTGATTTTAGAGGTAGCTTCTTCCCAAGACGAGAAAGAGGTCAGAGCAGAGCGGTCGATATTTTCCACTTCTTCGCAAAGCGCGGCCTTTGCTTCTTCATTTTTCTTCTCTTCTTCCTTACGGCGATCGAAGAATTCCTGATGCTTGCGATGAATCACGGAAGATGCTTCTTTAAATTCTTCCCAGATTGAGTCGCGGAGTTCCTTGACGACAGGTCCGATCTCCCGCCATTCTGCGTGGAGTTGCTGGAGCTTGCGGGAAGCCTCCGTAACGGTCTCTTCCGCCTGGAGAGCAATAGCTTCGGATATCAGACGCTTCTTTGCCTCGAGATTTTTCTTAAAATCAAGATCACGAAGTTCCTTATTTATCTTGAGAGTGTCATAGAATTGCTCGCTGACCTGCTGGAATTCCTTCCAGATATCAGCCTCTGCCGACGGAGTGACACCCTTAATTTCGCGGAATTCTTTCTGAAGTTCCTGAAAGCGTGTGAAGTGCTGGTTGACATTATCCGCATCTTCTACGATTTGCTTCATTTCGCCTACGATTACCTGCTTCTTGGCAAGATTCTCTTTCAGGCGAGCCTCTTCAGCTTCAAGGAATTCAGTGCGCAATGCGCGGAAAGCGGCAATGAGTTCTTTCCCTTCGTTTTCGACTTCATCCGGAGTGGCGGAAAAATCAGCAGGATTATTGCCGGCATCTACGAATGCATTCATCTCTTCGTTGATCTCACGCTGGCGAAGGGCGAAGAGTGCCTGCTTGAGGGCAGTCACTTCTTTATGGGCATTGACATCCTTTTCTTCAACAATGCTACGCAACCGGGCGATAATCTCTTCTTTAGTGAGGGAATGTACATTGACGGGAGTCTCCTCAGCAGGGAGGATCTTTTCAGAGTCAGTCATAATATGACGTTTTGGTTCATTATGGTGGTTAGTTCGTTTTTATCTCAGTATATGTCATGTTTTTTTATCGAGTTTTCAGAGCGGTTTCATCCGTCTATTTTTCGATAACCTTGACATCGAGGACTTTGATATCCTCTACAGGACGATCGGAGGAGTCAGTCGGAGCGTTCTGGATTTTCTCTATGACATCCATCCCTTCGAGGACTTCCCCGAAGACTGTGTATTGCCCGTCGAGATGGGGGGTGCCTCCGAGATTGATATAATCTTCTTTCATCTGAGCGGGCATCTCGGGCACTACTGTTTCCTTCTCCAACTTATCTATGAGTTTGAGGCGTAAAGCTTCAAGCGCTTCCTTATCTCCGGCAGCCTGCAGACGTTTTATTTCATCGATATTCTCCTTCTGCAGTTTCATCCATGCTTGCTGCTTGGCATCCTGAGCAAGACGCTGCTCCATCATTTCAAGGTTACGGGCGGATTGCTTTTGTCCGGTGACAATATAGAACTGACTTCCAGAAGAACGACGCTCGGGATTTACCTGATCGCCTGTGCGTGCGGCTGCAAGAGCGCCGTATTTATGATAGTGCCTGGGATAGAGGATCTCTGCCTCAAGCGTATATCCGGGATCGCCTGAGCCGAGTTGTGCGCCTTTTACAGCCCCTTTTGAATTGGGATCCCCCGTCTGCACCATGAAGTCCTTAATGACGCGGTGAAAAAGCACTCCGTCGTAATATCCTTCTTCTGCGAGTTTGAGGAAGTTGTCGCGATGGCGAGGGGTATCGCCGTAAAGCTTGAGTTTGACGGGCCCTTCTGAAGTAGAGAGCAATACGATTGCATCCTTATCGGAGACGGGAGTCTCCCGGTCGGATGCCTGAGCGGTAGATTTTGTAGTCATTGTTTTCTTAGCAGGCGCACGCTTCTTACTTTTTGATTTTGCCGGGGTAGCGGCGTAACTTCCGGCTACCCCTAAAGCAAGCGCCATGCAAATGAGAATTAATACTTTTTTCATTCTTGAATCTTTCTGGGAAGTTTGGTTCAATCAAAAGTCCCGGTTGCAAAAGCTCTCTTATGAAGACGACGGAAAAGATCGTCGGAAGCGCAGAGTTCTTCGACTCTCTGAGCATAATCATCTCCCCATATTGCTTTGAGAAGTTGCCCCAGATATCGACGCTCGCGGTCTTTCTCTATCGCTCCTTCAATGAGAGTTGGCAGATACTCGGCATATCTTTCGCGATCAACTGCAGAAAGGAACCGCGCTGTGCTGCAGAGGAATTGACCATTTGGATCAGCATGCTTTAGATCGCATATCAGCTGGTCAAGACTTCCGCTTCCGGAATCTATGCTGTTGACTATTTCTTCATAGATCGCCATGCCGGCATCTGCCGGAACGTTCTTGTTTGAATTTTCACTCATAATCAATTTCAATTTCCGCCTTTCGCAGATTTATCCCCGAATACGGGAGAAGGAAGACTAAAGGCGACTTTAAATGCCAAAAACAGTCAGGCGCAGTCATCCCCTTCATCTATTATGGGCGTAATTTGCGCAAAAATAGTAAAAAATTTTATCTTATCAGTGATTTTGACTAAATTTGTGGCGGAAAAGCTAAAAAATATAGCGGAATTTATGTCTTCAAGTGATTTAATCATAGTAGTCGGGCGTCAATTCGGAAGCGGAGGACGCAAAATCGGCAAGCGGCTTGCCGAAGAATTCGGACTTAACTATTATGATAAGGAGGTGCTTTCAGAAGCGGCGCGCCGGTTTGGTTATACTCCCGATATCTTCGCCCGCTACGACGAGCGTCGCCCCTCTCCTCTGCGCTCATTCCTGAGCAATGCCTTCGGAGTAGCCGATTCCTTCGAATCCTCAATGAGCAGCGAAGGGATCTATGAGCGCCAGAGCAGAGTAATTCGTCAGCTCGCTGAAGAAGGAGGATGCGTATTCGTAGGGCGCTCCGCCGATTATATCCTGCGCGAACATCCGGGTCTCGTCAGCGTATTTCTCCACTCTCCGATTGAGAAGCGCGCGGAGGCAATCGTAGGCCGCGGAGATGCTCCCACTCTTGAGAAGGGGATCGAGATAGCGAGGCGCCTTGATTCCGAACGCGAGAATTTCTACAATTATTTCGCAGGGAAAGGCTGGGGAAGGGCCGACAATTATCATCTTTCCCTTGATTCATCCCTATTGGGTGAAAAGGGCACTTTCGACGTCATCCGGACCTTCATACGCAATCGCTTTCCCAACTTTTCAGGTAGATGAGTGTTAAAATAAGTAAAGAGATTTTAATCTTGGATTTTACTTATCTTAAACACACATCGCTATGAAAGGACGAAATTATGTGATAACGTATGTCTCGGCTTTGATAATCGGCATTCTGCTGCTGATATATCATGACCGGGCGGAATTGTATAATACTGTTGTAATCGCCATTGGATTCCTGATTGCCGTGCCGAGTCTGGTCCTTGTATTGATGGAATTATTCCGCAACAAGTCGAAAATTGAATCGGCCGCCGACACAAGGATGATGAAGACTCAGAAGGTCGCTGCCAATTGGGCTACTGTCATCGCCGGCATCGCCGGACTTGCGCTCGGGATCTGGATGCTTTGCTCGCCGGGATTCTTCATCAAGGCGATCATATATACTTTAGGTGCTATCCTGGTACTCGTAGGAGTGGTCCAGATAGTTGCCATCTATAGTGCTTCAAAGCCTCTTAAGCCGATAATGCTCTGGTTTATCATTCCGGTGCTGACCCTGATAGCCGGAGCAGTAGTGATTATCTTGGGGCCGGAGAAAGTCTCTGCTGCCGCCGGGCTTATTGCAGGCATCAGTCTTGTCGTCTACGCAGCTAATGGATTCGCATCCGCCGGCCGAGAAGCGCAGGAAGTTAAAGATTTCTCCAAGCCTGCAGAGAGGTCTTCCGAAAAATCATCGGAAACAAAAAGAATAGAACAATGACATTTTGGGCAGAAGTGCGGATGGTCGCTTCACGCCGGGAGCGTGAAGAGGAAAGTCCGGGCAACACAGAGCGACATATTTTCTAACGGAAAGCCGGAGGCGACTTCGGGGATTAATGTGACAGAAAACAACCGCCTCCCTTGCTTAGCGCCGATGAGGCGCAGGAGTATGGCAGGTAAGGGTGAAAAGGTGGAGTAAGAGCCCACCGGTCTTCATGGCGACATGAAGAGCCGCACATCCTATGCGTTGCAAGGCCAAGTATACCGGCGATTAAGGATTGCTCGTCCTTGCCGGAGGGTAGGCCGCTAAAGTAGGCGGGCAACCGTCGGACTCAGATAAATGACCATCGGCCGAGGATTAAATTCCACGGCTACATAACCCGGCTTATAACACTTCTGCCCTATCCCATTTTTGCCGGAGTATGGAGACGCCCGATTAATGGTTATCTCCATTCTCCGCTTTTCTTTAGCATCTGAATGAATTGAAGATATAAATCCATCCCAACTATCCACTATAGGCATCCGGCTTATTGACTATAAATTCCGGACCTGCCGAAATCTGACAGCAAATGAAAAACGCAATCCCCAAACTTGTGGCTAAGGCTAAAGCAGCCTATTTTTTCTATACTATCGGAGTATGGCGTGAGACCAAGGATACTCTCTACGTCAGAATCGTCAAGACTCTGAATCTCTCCGTGCGCTCTTTTCTCGACAGGGATCTGCAGATGAAGTCAGCGGCATTGACCTATTCTTCAGTGCTCGCCCTTGTCCCGGCTCTCGCTCTTCTACTTGCTATCGCACGCGGATTCGGATTTCAGGATATAATATCCGGAGCCCTTTATTCGTATTTCCCCGCTCAGCATAAGGCGCTTGAGACAGGGATGGGATTCGTCGATTCTTATCTTAAGGAAGCCAACAACGGAATCTTCGTAGGAATCGGCATAATCGTACTCCTCTGGACTCTCGTCTCGCTTTTATCGACGGTAGAGGAGACTTTCAATAATATTTGGGATATAAAGAAAGACAGGACGATATATCAGAAAGTGACCGATTATATAGCAATCTGCCTGCTGGTCCCGATTCTGATGGTATGCTCCTCAGGCGTATCCATCTTCATGTCTACTATAGTGCAGAACAATGTGCGCCTTGCATTCCTTACTCCCTTTGTCAATGTAGCTCTTGAGGCTGCTCCTCTTGTGCTCGCATGGTTGGCATTCTCTCTATCGTATTTCCTGATTCCCAACACAAAGGTCCAGATAAAGTATGCAGCCATTGCAGGCGCAGTCTGCGCCATAGCTTTCCAGATTATCCAGTTGCTTTTCGTAAACGGACAGATTTATGTCAGCAAATACAATGCGATCTACGGTTCTTTTGCATTCCTGCCCTTGCTGCTGATATGGATGCAATTGTCTTGGCTGGTGCTTCTGTTCGGATGCGTGCTGACCTATTCTCTTCAGAATATCTTCGCCTTCAATTTCCTGGGAGATGTCCATACTATCTCGCAAGATTATCGTCGCAAGATATCACTGGTAGTCGCGGCCGTCATTTTCCAACGCTTCCATCAAGGACTGACGCCTCCTACACGAAATGATATCTCCACACTCTATGATATTCCTATCCGACTCGTAGGAAGCATTATTTTTGCCTTGCACGACGCAAAACTCATTAACAACGTCATGATCAAAGACGACATAATAGGGTATGCCCCGGCTATCGAAGCCTCGTCGCTTACGGCAGGCGCCCTTCTGCGCCGTCTTGATGAACTTGGCGATTCCGACTTTATTCCGCGTTTCGATGCGATTTATCCCGACTTGATAGTGGAAGTTGACAGATGGAATAAATCGGCATGGGATCAGGCCGACAATGTCAAGATTATTGACATCAAGATTCCCGCCCCGCAGAAGATTAAGGACATCATTTCCTCAACCGCCGGAGATCCCAAGAAACTGGCTCAGAAAATCCGCGAGGAGAAATCGAAACGTGAGTCGGTGGAAAATGAAGAAAACAATGACAATCTGCTCGGGGAATGACAATCCCGGTTATATCTTCCTGCCATCGTTGTTTGGCAAATTTTCAAGTCAGTAATGAAAAAATGTTGCATAACATATAAGATTTGAATCATTGACAAAAAAAATCCACGAGAATGATATTTTTCTCGTGGATTTTTGTTAAATTTGCGGTAGGTCAAAGTGCCTGCGGCAACGCGAACCGGCCTCCGGCCGACTTTCGCTCTTTGCCTACTCGCGAATTTCGAATTATTTGCGGTAGGTCAAAGTGCCTGCGGCAACGCGAACCGGCCTCCGGCCGACTTTCGCTCTTTGCCTACTCGCGAATTTTATCAAAATTTGCAGATAGAGAGTTGGGGAAATCCCCGAGATTCTATCTTTCTTCTACATACCTCTGACATTACAAACCACGCAACTTAAAATCTGACGGCGCTCCGTAGCCTTTCTCCTCTGCCTCGGGCTGCGTCTTATAATCCCATGGCTCGCCTATGAGTTACCTGAAATTTGACAAAAATCTTATGATTAATCTGGAGCAGTCTCTGCCTAAGGAGATGCTCCGGACCAACAAGTCGGGTGCATATCATTGCACGACAATCGTCGGCTGCAACACCCGCAAGCAGCATGGGCTGCTCGTCATCCCAATTCCGGAAATGGACGACAAGGCCCATATCCTCCTATCGTCGCTCGACGAGACTGTAATCCAGCATGGAGCTCCATTCAATCTCGGTCTGCATCAATATGCCGGCGATGTCTTCGCTCCCAACGGCCATAAATATATCCGCGAATTCAATTGCGAGACAGTGCCGACCATGACATATCGTGTAGGCGGAGTGATCCTTACCAAAGAGAAAGTCTTCATCTCCCATGAAAACAGGATTCTGATAAAGTACACTCTTGTAGAGGCTCATTCCGAGACAACGCTGCAGTTCCGTCCCTTCCTCGCATTCAGAGACGCCAACGCTCTCTGCATAGAGAACTCTGTCATCAACAAAGAGGTCCGACCGGTCGACAATGGCATTGCGACATGTCTTTATGAAGGATATCCCGAACTTTTCATGCAATTCAATAAAGAGATTCGCTGGGTCAACGACGGCCATTGGAATAAGAATCTTATCTATTACAAAGACCGCGACCGAGGCATCCCATATACGGAAGATCTCTGGGTGCCGGGATATTTCGAAATGCCTATCCGCAAAGGAGAGTCTATCATCTTCTCCGCCTCGACATTCCCTACCGACCCGGCTTCGTTCGAAGCAACCTATGAGCAGGAACTTCTTTCCCGCACGTCGCGCACGTCGTTCTATAATTGCTTGAAGAATTCGGCCAAACAGTTCTATCTGAAGCAACCCGGAGGGATGTATATAATGGCCGGTTATCCATGGTATAACGTGCGCGGACGCGATGAATTGATCGCGCTGCCCGGCTGCACATTGGCCATTGACCATCGGGAGGATTACGACTTAATGATGGAGACATTCCTGAAAGCTCTCCGCCGCTTTATAGATGAGGGCGTAAAAGATAAGGTCATCACAGATATAGATCTGCCTGATATCCCTCTATGGACAATTTGGGCAATTCAGCAGTATCGACGCCGCTATGGGGTTGCCGATTGCCGCGCCCGCTACGGAGAATCAATCCGCCGGCTTGTCGAAGATATCCGTTCCAACCACATTCATAACCTCAGGGTTGACTCCAACGGGCTCCTTTCTTCCAACGGCACGGAGACACCCGTCTCCTGGCTTTCAGCATCCATCGGAGGGCGGCCGATTATTCCGCGCTCGGGATATATCGTGGAGTTCAATGCACTATGGTATAATGCATTAAAATTCCTTTCATCCCTCTATGCCGACATTCCGGAAGAGCAGGAATATACACTCGAACTGGAGAATCTTGCTGAAAAGGTAAAAGAATCTTTCCTCTCCGTATTCCTTAATGACTTCGGATATCTCTATGATTATGTCAATGGAGCTTATACCGATCTTGAGGTGCGCCCCAATATGGTCATAGCGATCGGCCTTGAATATTCACCCCTTGACCGCCGCCAGCGCAAGAAAGTTCTTGACCTTGCGACCCGCGAACTTCTGACACCGAAAGGACTGCGCTCCCTGAGCCCGAAGAGTTATGGTTATACTCCGATATATGTCGGATCTCCCGAGCAGCGTGAACGCGCCGTGCATCAGGGGCCCGCTCGCCCATGGCTTTTCGGATTCTATGCCGATGCCTATATCAAAGTGTTCGGACTGAGCGGCCTCGGATTCATAGAAAGAATGCTCATCGGATATGAAGATGAAATGACCGAGGGTTGCATCGGCTCGCTCTCTGAAATGTATGACGCCAATCCCCCGTATACAGGACGCGGCGCTGTCTCGACGGCCAAGAATGTAGGCGAAATCCTTCGCACTATCAGAAATGTAAAAGAACTCAACAAACTACAAACCTCTCAAGAAGACTGACACGCGTATGAAGGCTCTAATGTTCGGGTGGGAATTCCCGCCTCATATTCTCGGAGGTCTCGGCACGGCCTCGTATGGTCTGACCAAGGGGATGCATAATAATGGCGATATGGATATCACTTTCGTCATCCCAAAGCCCTGGGGTGACGAGGAACGCGGCTTCGCGCAGATAATCGGCGCTTGCAACACTCCGGTCGCCTGGCGCGACGTAAGCCGCGAATATGTCGAATCCCGCATCGGCAAGGTCATGGATCCGGATCTCTATTTTTCACTCCGCGATCATATATATTCCGATTTCAATTATCTCCATCTCAATGATCTCGGCTGCATAGAGTTCTCGGGAAAGTATCCCGATAATCTACTTGAAGAGATCAATAATTATTCGATCGTAGCCGGAGTCATTGCGCGCACTGTCGATTGCGACATAATACATTCGCATGACTGGCTGACTTATCCTGCCGGTATCCACGCCAAGCAAGTGACGGGGAAGCCCCTCGTCATCCATGTCCATGCCACTGACTTCGACCGCTCCCGCGGCAACGTCAATCCTACAGTCTTCGCAATCGAGAAAGACGGCATGAACCAGGCCGACCACATAATCACTGTCTCGGAACTCACCCGACGCACTGTGATTGAAAAATATGGTATTAGCCCGGATAAAGTGACAACAGTCCACAATGCCGTGATCCCTCTCGACGATGAACTCCTCGCCATTCCGCGTCCGGAATCCAAAGACAAGGTCATCACATTCCTCGGCCGAATCACCATGCAGAAAGGACCGGAATATTTCGTAGAGGCTGCTGCAAAAGTCCTGAGGAAAACTAAGAACGTGCGCTTCGTCATGGCCGGCTCCGGAGATATGATGGACGCAATGATCAAACTCGTGGCAAAACGTGGGATTGCCGATAAATTTCATTTCACGGGATTCCTGAAGGGGAAACAGGTATATGAGATGCTGGCGGCTTCTGATGTCTATGTCATGCCATCAGTCTCGGAGCCTTTCGGAATATCTCCGCTGGAAGCCATGGAGATGGGCGTGCCCTCAATTATCTCCAAGCAAAGCGGATGCGCCGAAATCCTCGACAACGTTATCAAGACCGACTATTGGGATATCGATGCAATGGCTGACGCCATGCACTCAATCGTGACCAATCCTGCTCTCCATAAGACTCTCCGTGACCGAGGCATCGAAGAAATCCATGGAATCACATGGGAGAAAGCCGGCAAGAAAGTTATCGACATCTACAAAGATGTTATCGCCTCCCGAAAAGGCTAAAAATTTTATCTAATCCTTAAAAAAACTCCATCTATATATGAAATCTGTCTGTTTCTATTTCAAGATTCATCAGCCTTTCCGCTTGAAAAGGTATCGTTTCTTCGATATCGGCAATGATCACTATTACTATGATGATTTCGCCAATGATGAAATAATCAATCGGCTTGCCGAGCAATCCTATATCCCTATGGCCAACACTCTGCTGGATATGATTAATGGATCCAACGGAGAATTCAAATGTGCCATTTCAATCTCCGGTACTGCCATAGAGCAACTCCAGCTCTACGTCCCGGAATTCATCGACCTCCTCAAGAAGCTCGCCGACACAAAATGCGTGGAATTCCTTTCAGGCACGTATTCCCATTCCTTAGCCTCTCTCGAAGATCCTGAGGAATTCTTGCGCGAAGTAAAGATGCACGACGCTCTTATCCGTCGCGAATTCGGTCAGAAGCCGAAGGTATTCGCCAATACTGAGTTGATCTATGACGATGACATCTCTCTGCTCATAAAGAGTATGGGATTCAATATTTGTCTTACAGAAGGAGCCAAACATATTCTCGGTTGGAAATCACCCAACTACGTCTATAATTCCTGTGTGGCTCCCGAACTCAAGCTTCTGCTGACAAATAAAAAGTTAGGCAACGATATCACCCGCAACTTCAATAACCCCGACTGGGATGAATATCCTCTGACGGCTGAAAAATATATCGACTGGATCGCATCTTTGCCGGAAGAGGAGCAGATTGTAAATATCTATCTGCCGATGGATACGTTCGGCACATTCCTGCCGGCTTCTACAGGCATATTCGACTTCCTGAAGGCTCTTCCTCACTTCGGCAAAGAGCGGGGAGTTGAATTTACTACTCCTTCTTTGGCCGCGAAGCGTCTTAAGCCCGTGGATGCCCTCAACATTCCTTTCCCGATATCCGACATGAATGAGGAAGCCGACGTCGCTCCCTGGACCGGTAATGATCTCCAGCGTGAGGCTCTCGGCAAACTCTATGCCGTAGGCGAAAGAGTTAATCTATGCGTCGACCGAAGACTGAAGCAAGATTGGGAATATCTGCAGAGCTCCGACCACTTCTACTACATGGCTACGGGTAAAAATTCAGCCGGTGCGTTCTCCCCTTACGACTCTCCCTTCTCGGCCTTCACCAATTATATGAATGTCCTGGCAGACTTTATAGTGCGCGTTGAAGAGCAGTATCCTGAAGAGATCGGCAACGAAGAACTCAATTCCCTGCTGCTGACTATCCGCAACCAGGCATCCGAAATCGAATCGCTTAACAAAGAGGTGAAGCAATTGAAGCAGAATATCCTGACATCCGATGACTCTACAAATGCTCCCGTTATAGTCGAAGGAGAGACAATGACTGAGACGCCCCTGCTAATAGCCGAAAAAGCTGACGTGGAAGCCCCAAAGAAACGCGGTCGCAAACCGGGGACTGCCAAAAAAGTCGAATCCAAGGCTGAAAAGAAAGCCGAGCCCAAAAAGACCAAAGCAAAATCAACTAAAACTGCTAAATCCAAATAGTCCGGTTGAGCAGCCTGAATAATAACCTATATCTTACTTAACGGCTCAATCAGATCTAAGAGGCTGTTTACTAAGAACTGTTAAAATATCATTTTGATAGAATATCAACGATAAAACGCCCATATTTTGGCCATTTTCGCTCTTTTCATCAGTCGCGATGCCCGCATCGCTCCTTCTTCAAAAATCGAAACTGCCTCAAAATCTGTGCATTTTCTCGTTAACATTCTTTAGTAGACCGGCTCTAAATTCCACATTATAAAGTAAGGGTCCGCCCGTCATGGGAAGACCCTTATTTTTTCACATACTCATTTTAGACCCCGTTTTAGATTTGCATCAAGATTTGGAATATATCAGAAGGAATATCTTCAGAATATGATGCCGTTATGGACTTATCATTGATCAGATAGACTCTTGGGACACCTGAGGAAGCAAATTTTGAATATACCTGTCGGTCTTTGTCAAGTGCTACCGGCATGGTGATGTCGAATTCCCGGATGAAAGTCTTTACCTCTTCAATGCTCCCTTCCCGTGCTATGCACAATATCTGAATATCTTTATCACGATCGATCTCAAGATATTTCCTGTAGGATTCCTCAATCTCCGGCATCGCAGCTCTGCAATCCTGACAATATGTGGAGAAAAATATTATAATCCCTTTTCTGCCCGAGAAGTTAGCGTCATCGTAAACCTTGCCATTGAAATCGGCAATTCTGAAATCAGGCAAGACATCGCCGGGGCCCAACGACCAATAACTCTTTGGCTCGTCATTTACGCAACCGGATAGCGATAATATACAAATCAATGACAGCATGAATCTTGCTGCCATTGACACTTTTTTATTATTAATCATTTATTATTTCTTATCTGAGAAATCCGGATAGAACGTCACTCCATCTTTTTTCGCCATCACTCTGTCGATTTCATTCAAGGTATCCGCAGCCTCTGCTATTCCATCTTCCAGAGCTTGCCGGGCACCGCTGCGGGCGGCCTCATAGTCACCTTCCATAGCCGAAAGGACGGCAAGGGCATAGTTAGCTTCCGGAGAGTCCGCGACCCTTTTGAGCAACATTCTGGCGCGCTTATAATCACCTTCATTCATTGCGGAATTGGCAGCATTCATATTCGCCACGTCGCTATGAGGATAATAGATTGCCGCAAGTTCGAAAATCTTGTCATACTCTTCGGAGCCTACAGGATAAGATACGGCCGCAAGGAAAAATTCATTTAGGCTGAGATTTTCCGGACGTTCCTTCATTACGCGCTTGATCTCCTCTACATCCGTATATGTCCTTACTTCATAATTGATAAGATAGTTAGTGTGACGCAGCGACGGATAGACATTCTTAAGCAGATAAGCGTAAGAAGCCGGAAATTTCTTTGCAAACTCATCATTCTTGACTTCGATCCTGACATTGGAGTAGTCTATAAAATCCAGCATTGCCGCTTTGTCAGCTAATGAGCTATTGGCGATAGAATCCCGCAGGCCGGCCCAGTCCTCAGGCACATAATCAGTCTTGAAGGTAGAAGCGGGAAAGGTATATTGCTTTCTGACATATTCTTTTACGGCCTCTGTTCTACCCTTAGCCAGACGGACATTGTTGGAATAAGGACCCTCCGGAGATGCAAAACCGGTCAGTTTTATAGACTTCACCGTAGCATCCGGATTATATCTTACCGAATCAATACTTGAAGTAATCTTACCCAATTCAACAGGATTCACCATATAATTCGGATAAATCTCAATCTTATTGACAGGGAAGTTGACGTAGGCTTTGCCTTCGATCTTACGCTCCTTGCGATCCTCAGGCTTCGGAACGCTGTAATGGAATTTAGGATTAAATCTATCTTTGCGGAAATCAATAATCGCGACCGGGAGATCTAACTCCGGCTTAGATTGCGCACCGCAACAACCTGTTGTATTATCAATAAAATCCAACTGACTATATTCCATCCAGGGTTGCCACGTTACTGAAGCTACATATTCCTCCGGCCCACCCTTCCCGGCTCTAAAAAGATTCCCGGCATCCTTCCCTTCACGCTCGGCATAATACCATTGATTGCGCCCTGCAATAGTAATAGTAGGGAATACTGCCTTATCATCAGAAGTTTTTGAAAGTAAGACCGGAGTCAGTTCCAGACGGCGATTGGTCTTCATTTTGTAAAGTGACGGATCAATAGTCATCCTCAATCTGAGTTGATCATAGACCTGCTCTACTGTCACGCCGGAAAGACTATATTCCTTATTGGATTGGGCGGATGCGGTGAAGGCCGATCCGAAAACTACGATTGATATTATCGCAACGACAAATAAAAATATCTTCTTCATATACGGCATGAGTTAAAAAATATATTCCACGTTAACTCCGAGCTTTGTAGGTCCGAAATAGTTATGGGGTCTGTCGGATTCTTTTTTAGTTCCACAGACTTCGCAAGGATAGCTGTCATATCGGGTATATATCCAGCCGATGCCAATCTCAGCCTCAATATTCCAATGCTTATGGACGGGCCACGCATAGCCATAGTTGACTCCTGCTCCGGCTCCCCATCCCTGATAACGATTATCTTTCAGATTCTTGAAATCCGAGCCAAGGAAATTGATCGGAATGTTTAGATTTCCGAAATTATAATATCCACCCAAGGCATGAATGCCGAGGAAATGACCGGCAAACCGCTGGCAAAACCAATACCTTGCCTCCGGACTTATCATGGCATGCTTCCATCTCCGATTATCGATTTCCCAGAAATTGACCTGCCCGGAAAGCTGAAGGGTCCATTTCGGAGCGACCCCGACTTCAACGCCGAGATTCGGACTAAGGGCTATATCATTAATCAGATTGGTCTTCAGTCCGACTTTCTGGGCCGAAGCAGGAATTGCCGCAGTTAAGGCCATAACAGCCACTGCCATCATTCTGAATATTATTTTTTTCTTTCTCATATCAGAGATTATTTATCTATAGACCGGATTTGTCATTCAGTCATTATCATTCGCGGATCGGACGGATAGGTCGCGCCATGGCTTTACGGCCGGTGAAGTACGAACACATAACGTAGATATTACCGTTCTTGTTTACCTCATTTGGTTTCGATACGTCAGCAATAAACTGCGTATCGATTCCCAGCGCAAGCCCATAGCTAAGCAGATTATTCGTTGGGACTTCATCGTACGACCAGAGATATACGATCGTAGGATTGAAATTGTCGCCTCCCTGAAGAGGATTCCCCTCGGTATCTTTAAGCGAGGGATGTCCGTCGCAGTACCATCTGTTGCCCGTACAGGTCAGCCATAATGAATTTGCGGCACTACGCGTAAGATCCTGTCTTGTCGAGACCTGAAACACGTAAGGGTCATCGGAGTTATTGATCTTACCCTGAAAATTTGTCAAAGGCCGCTTATTGTTAGAATTGGCATTATCAAATTTTCCATTGTTATCAGGACCGATAAACTTCAGGCACTCCGTCGGTGGAACCTTATAACCCGCCGGGCAAGGATCATAGATAGTCTTTCCGCCATTATTCCAATAGTTACTGTTGCGGGCGCCGGCACTCAGCCAGTCATGCACCTTGCTGTCATTATTGTTATAAGCTGCCGCATAATAGGCTTTTTGCGGATTTTTGATTGAAGTTGCAAGACTGACCGGCTGCTTGCCTTTTGTCTGCTGCTTCGGTCCGAAATTTCGCTTATCCTTATTATGATGATCGACGAATCCTACAATGGGATCTTTTCTTCCCCATTGATAATATGTATTATTGCCATATTCATATCTGATGCGCTCTCCATCCTGGATAATCGGAAGAGAAGTCTTGAGTCCGGTCGGATTGCCATCCTTATCCTTCTGCTCGAATACCATCGTCGACTGCCGCTTCAGATAATCGATATTTTTAGGATCGCACCACCCTATATTATAAGGAGCTACCCAGTAATTCTTGGAAGAGGCGACATAGTTATTATTTATTCTCAGATCTCCCCGGTTGCGCCATCCGCTCGCTGTTGCTTCATATGCAAAGGTCGATGTGCTCGCACTCAATGCGTTGCTCAAGCCGGTTTTGGGATCGAGCCAATGCTCGTTGATCCATATATGCCAGCTCCATACTATATCACCCGTCGCGTTGTCACCTGAATATAATGCGATCACTACATTTCCTTGCTGCAAACTGAATTGATTGGCCTTGAACACAATCATGTATTCACTCCCGACCTTTTTCAACTGAACATCAGAAATGGCATTGTAGACATCTGACCAAACTATCGCTGCGCTACCATAATAGGCCGAACTGATCTTACCTGCTGTGATGGTCGCCCCGGCATGGTTCTTGAAATTGGTAGGATAGGACTTTTTCTCAACATTGTTCTTAACCGAATTTCCGTAATATAAAGGGAAAGAATACCATCCCTGGCGATCGATAACATAGCAATTGGCAGTATTGCGCGTGCTTGTTCCGGCCTTCGATAAATCCCACGGTTTGGAGGCGGAATTGCCGGTATAGGCCTTTTGATTCTGCATCCACCTGTCGCCTTCCCAAGTAGAAAGCGTTGTATGGGCTATCATAGATATATCGCGCCGCTCTCCGTCGGAGGCAAAATTGCCGTCGCCCCTGAGTGCGGAACGGGTCGGAATCCATTCCTCAGCATTGAGATATCTATTCTCGATTATTGATCCCGTACCGTCATATTGATCTGTACCCGAATGAGACGCTGTCCATGGGAGTTCCTCCATATAAGTCTGATTGTTCGTGCGATAGCGGAAACTCCTTACTTTAAAATATGCATCGTCGCCATATTTGTCATGATCTGATTTCGAAGGAGAATAGACATAGATCTGGTCGCCGTCGACGTTATGCTTGTTGTTCGATTTCTTATGATTTCCGGTAGCTTTCAAGACATAGGTCCAGTTGCTTTTGGTAGTCGAAATGGTATAAACATACTCATGGCCGGGCTTCCACTCGGTCACATTGTTATCTCTGATTTTACCTCTGAGAGTGACATCTTCAAGTCCCGTGCGCTTAAGAGTGACGATAATCTCTGCATCTGCGGGAATTTCCTGGGGGATGAGCATGAAGGTCTTCTCCGGCATTTTGGCATTCATCACCTCATCCTTCGTCTCATCCGAAGGATTCACGACATTGCCTGCAACCTTATAATTGAAATTCTGGGAATAAGTTTCAGTCCCTGACTGGGAATCCCAGATTATATTGCCCAGACCCGAAGACGGATCATAACTGAAATTACAATTTCCCGATGAGCGGACGCCGGAAATCTTGATATTGACTACTTCCCCTTCAAGCACGTCGCGCACAGCGAATTTCACCGCTGAAAGAGCATGATGGAAATTCAGAGGCACCCTTCCGTCGACACTCCCTTCCTTATTGCAGGCCAATCCGGCAAGCAGAAGATCCGGCTGATACTCCGCATCCTTATTGGCTACGGGACTCTTCCGGGCCTCATATCCGAATGAAATGACATTGTCAGATGCAGTCAGCGACTTAAGATTGCTGAATTCCGATGCAGGAGAGACAGCGCTGAAATTGAGCACGTCCTTTCCGGGCCAATATTCTGTACGGTTAGTGTACCATATATTGTTATCCGATTCATTATGGCGCGTGTCGACCCATGGGATATAGACTGCTTTATCAGCATTGCGCGTAGCGAGGACCTTGAAATTCTTATGGAAGCTGACAAGACCCTGAACACTTGAAATCTGGTTGGCTCTTGTAGGATTGGCAATTTCACTTTGACTGTTGCTGAAGCCGTCGCCGGGTGTGAAACCGATACGCGGAGAATCATACGTATGAAGATAAAGAGGTTGGCCGGAGCCTTCGCTCTTAAGCACGAGAGGCTCATACCCCTCGTCGCTTCCTCGGGTAAGGTCATCATCGGAAGCCGGCAAAGCTGACGCTGAAAATGTTACGGCATCAGGATTTCCATGCTCCGGCTCTACGTATAGTTCATCATCTGCGCAGGACCATGCGAAAAGGGAAACTGCGAAAACGATCAAGATATATATATATTGACTTTTTAGAAAATTCATCTTAAGGAGGGATTATTCGAGTTCAATATGCACTTTTCCGCCGAAAATCCATTCGCGGAAAGAGACCGTGAATTCAAGTTCGGCAAGATCTATGATAAACTGATAGTCATGGTTGCGCACTATTCTCGAGAATTTCCTGTCGATTACAGGTCGGCCCCCTTCATAGTCGCAAAGGTAGACTTTTCCGCTGATCGGAAGCCCCGTACCGTCGGCGCGGGCTATTGTCACGTCATAATATGGAGGTAGTCCGGAAGCATCCGGCTTGCATATCATCTCGGGCAGATAAATGGTGGTTTTCGTCTGACTGTTGAATCTGGCAGCAGGCGACGGACCCTTAGTATCTTCGTATGAATTGAAACAACCCTCTATTGAAAGAGATGAGGTCCGGAGCACTTGATCACCTCCTGTCGGTTGGCAATTTCCGACAAGATTGAAATCATTTCGCGGACTGCTGACCGATATGATCCTGAATTTATCATCGATATTATCGGCAAGTTCAATCGTAAGTTTGGGAAGGGAACGAAGCATGGTGATAGTTCCCCCGGATATAGTGGCGTCTGCTCTTAATTCCACATTTTTGAAATCAGTCACACCCCACATCGGGAGATATCCGCCTCTATCGATATCAGAAATATTATAAGTCAGATTTTCGAATGGCGACGAGGGCATTCCGCCTTTAAGATTGGCTACTGCCACGAGGCGTCCCGTAAACAGATAAGTACCTCTGTCGGTAGGGATTGCATATCCTTCTCCGAGTTTAAGATTGACTTTATATTCCCTTGCGCCGTCTTCCACGTTAAATAGTTGAGTCTCCAAAGGATAGACTACGTCGTCAGGAGTGACGATATACATGAATACGTCTTGGATGCTATTCTCATATGTCGAACCCGTCAGAGAATCATATGGATCATTCCAAGTCTCATCCGCCCGAGTGCGTAAATCGCTCTTTTCAACCGGAGTCTCTGCAGCAAGTGATACCACTATACCGCACGTCGGCCGATAGCCTTCCGCGGGAGGAGTCTCCACATCAGGCTCATAGACAAGCGAGCACGATGCGAGAATCATCGAAAGGGCTAATAATATGTAATGGTATCTCTTCACTCTTAATTTTTTTAATTACTTTTCCCCTTATCCTATCCCTTATTACTTTGATATTGTTATCCGTCAGAAATCAAGGTTTTCGCCGGGAAATCCGAAATTGACATTATTTATTCTGACTACCCAGTCTTTCACTACGATATGCACTCTTACCCAATAATTGTTTTCATCGAGGAAGAAAATCATATTGTGATGATACGCACGATCAAGATATTCCTGATCATCCATCGTGAAATAAGAGCTCTTCATAAGCAGAAGATAATTGACCAGCGGGAGATCAGCGATAATCTTTCCGTCTGTCTTATCTTTTATCTTCAGACGTGGACCCTGACGCACTTCTCCATCGGAACGTGTCCATTTATAGCCTGAGTTAGCCATAAGACGCGACATTGAAAATTCTGCAAACGCCACCTGCACCGGCATTCCCACATCGCTTGCTCGCGATCCCTCTGCTTTAGAAGAAGAAGGCAATCCATCGACTCCTGCATAGGCATTATCAGCGCTCCAGGGTGTATAAGTCACTTCTTTATGTGAAAGGACATTATTTGCATAGTCGAAACGCGTATTGTCATCCGTAACTTCGAAGTCGAAGTTATTATAATCTACCGGAGAGTTATCCAGATGCTGCAGTACTATTCGGAGGTTATTGGTATTACGCATCATCTCAACGGTGGCATGATCATACTGAGTACCTTCAGTGACCGTAAATCCGGTCATACCGTGGAAATGATCGTGAAGAGGAGATTTCGGGGAGTTTGCAGGGTCACCGATGTGGGATAAGTTAGTCCTTACTTCCAGATCTGACAACTTCTTGATTTCCGAAGGGCGAATCTGATGCTCGAATGAGCTTTGGTCACAATCCATTCCGCCGTAAGCAACCGCCGTGTACTTTCCTGCGGGAAGATCAAATGTCATTCTCCAATTTTCATCGGCAAGCACTGCGGTGGTTTCGGTCCGATAGTCGATCTTATTACCGTCGGCATCAAAGATAAATACCGACAGACAATCGACCTGCGAATGAAATGCATTGGCAAACTCAAGATTATAATCGAATACAAACCGCATAACTACACCTCTCGGACACTCCTCAAGATCATCATAAACGGCATCACACGAAGATAATCCCGTAGCTATGACCGCCAAGGCCATCAGTGCGGTAATCCGTAGTCTGCAAAATATGTCAGTCAATGTAGTTTTAGTCAGTTGCATTGTTACTTTCATTTTTAATGTCCCTGATAGGGAGTAATAGTATCCCGCGGAGGGAGTTTTTGTATCCCGCGAAGGGATTCTTGGTATCCCGCGAAGAGAGTTTGACGGAAAGGCTTTGACAAATCTTATTATTGGTCGGCCTTCCCTGAATATCTTTGGAGAGAGGATTTATTTTGATTTCAATAATAATGTGCGGAAGGGGCATCCCGGAATGGAGTCGCCTCCTTCCGCACATTCTTCATAGACAATATATAATTGGTAGAGTGTGAGTATTAGAACTCGATATTGTTGACTTTCACAGACCAGGGAAGCACGATGCAGCTAACTGTGAAGTATGCATTTTCTTCCTCGTCCGGATCGTCAGGACGGTTGGGAGCTGAGGGCTCGCCGAATGTACCGCACTTGGTGACTTTAAGCTTGTAGACATTATTACGAACTACACCGAATTCGTCGTGGCCCATCACTGAGGGTTTGCCATTGGATTTATGACGGTTGTAGTAGAAGTAATACATAGCATACTGTCCGTTGACATCAGGCTCATAGCATTTGAAACCGTGGGCTTCATCGCCGCTTACACCCTTGAGAAGGCTCTTTTTGAGATCGACATTCTCTGCATGGAAAGCATCTACGGCCTCAAAGTCAGCAGCCACTACTGAGTTGGGATATTTCTGCACATAGGCTTTAAGAGTCGCGAAGTCACCGAATACTACGTTGTTATGAACATAGACTGCATTGCCATTCCAGCGGCCTTTGGAAGCCTCGGTAGTCGGAGTAAAGATACCCTTGAATACAACACCGGTAGTGATACCTACTTTCTGAGAAGAAGTCGACTGGCCGGAAGATGCGGCAGGGATAGTGTTTTCAGTTGCATAGCGCCATATGCGATAGTCTGTCTTGGAGTCCTGATCGGGCTCCCATGCCGGGTTATCCGCAGGCATGCCGGAGAAATCACTGAGCTTAGTCCAGTTCAGAGAATTAGTGCCCTGAGAAGATGATGAAGAGGAAAGGGAGTTGCCGATAAGATTGCTGAAGTAGTAGCCGGCATAATTATTAAGCGGAGTGCTCTGCTTGAACTTATTGATGTTATAGCTGACTACATACTCAGATTCTTCAGCACCGCTACAGAGTGTGATATTCTTATCATCCCAGTCCCACGTGGAGCTTGTACGGGGAAGATAATGGAAGTTCTTTGCGATATTGAACATTGCCATCTCGGTAAGTTCTACTACGCCTACCTCAGTAGTGCCGTCAAGGTCTTTGATAGAATATTTGTTAAGGCCGGCGGAAGTAGTTGTAGACATGAAGTCGAATCGGGCGGCTGCACGCTTGACTTCTACAGTGCCGAGAGGGAATGCTGTTTCAGGCGTACCGTGCTTGTTGATGAGTTCCTCACGCGAAGGGATAGGATTGGCGGCTTTCACAATTCTATTGTTGGTCATCAGGAAGTTATTAGCCTGCCACATGAGAGCATTATCCTTATGCTCGATTGTGCCGACAATGTCAGTGAAAGGCACTCCGGTTGTCACTTCTTCAAAGCGCTTGAGTAGAGTCGTCGAAGGATTACAATATACGAATACATAAACATCATCCTGCTTTGTCGGAGTGCTGGGGATATCCGATCCGGGCTTATTCTTATCGAGGGGATCCGGAGTCATATCATCCGACGAGAAGTTGAGCACATACTTTACAGTATTCGCAGGAACATCCGTATAGTTAGGCTTGGCGTCAGATTCTGCGCTTGTCAGATAGAGATATTGTCCTGCATCATTCTTAGTGGCAAGCACTACGAATACTTTGCCGACACTGTTCTCGTAGTTCTGACCGAACTCTTCGTTGTAATTGGCATCTTCATCACCTTCAGCACGGGTCAGACTGCGTGTGGCACCCGGAAGGCGGAGTGAAAGACTTGCATATACATCCTTACCGGAAGGATTCGACTGATCTCCGCTATCGGGAGTCAGAGGTTCTTCACTGCTGCATGAAGCCATGAGCATAGCGAGAAGACCAAAAGTCAGTTTTCCTAAATGTTTCATTTTAGAAAAGTTAAGTTATAGATGAAATTATTGATTTCTATAAAGAGATTAAGTGTAGAAATTTAATCATACGCAAGAGTTGATTGGAATATCTTTCGATATTCCTTGCTCTGTCACTAATAGATTTTAAATGATTTCAATAATACCTGTTCAAAACATTCAAATAATATAATAGCTCAAATGGGATAATGCGACTTCTCAGTCTTTATTTATCTCAACGAAGTGTTTTCTGGGATATTGAAATAAGATTCTTAATAAATCTAAATTCTATCAACTAAAACTTAAATTGAAAATCAGTATCGATCTGCAACAAGGTCAGAAATCCGAACTTTATCAATTTATATTGAGATCAGGGCTATATTATGTAAGTGAAATGTTAGGCTTGTATGAAGTCATTAAATCTTCATAGAAGCGTCAAATTCACCGATCATTCGATCAGATTCAAATGACGATTGTGCAAAGATACGACAATAATTCGTGACAATCAAGAACTTTTCGGTTTATTTTGTTCATTTCTCCAAATTGTTAACATAAAAACAATCTGATACGTCTAAATTTAACATATATTTATACTTTAACCGGATATTTCAATCTCTTTATACAGTAAAAGCGCCCGACAGAAAATCTGCCGGACGCCCGCTATGAATTTGGTAGGGATAATATCAATTGAGGGCAAGGAGGCCTGTGGAGCCAACGCTGTCTACGAAGAACTGGTAGACACAGCTTACCAGACCGAGGAACACTATGCCGAGCACACAAACCGTCAAAGCTACTTTCTCACACTTGCCGCTGCTGAAGGCCTCTACCTTCGGAGCATCAGCGGAAATCCACATTGCCTTGACGACGAGCAAGTAGTAGTAGAGCGAAATGATCGTATTGATCAAGGCTACAAGTACGAGCATGTAGAGAGCCATTGAACTTGCATGCGAAGTGACTGAAGTGAAGATCAGAATCTTCGAGAAGAAACCTGCGAAGGGAGGTATACCCGCCAACGAGAACATGGCAAGCGTCATCGCTACGGCAAGATAAGGATTGGTCTTGTGAAGGCCATTGTAATCATCCATGCCGACAAGACCTGTACGGTCTTCAATCATCTGGATTACGGCGAATGCACCGAGGTTGCTGACAACATATACCAGAATATAGAACATCATGGATGCCAGACCAAGCTGATTGGCAGCCATAGCGCCAAGCATGATATAGCCGGCCTGCGACACGGAGGAGAATGCCATGAATCGCTTCATGTTCTTCTGGCGCATTGCAAAGAGGTTGCCTACAGTGATTGTAGCGATGATGACTGCATAGAGCATCCATTCCCATGCTTCGCTATATACTTGACCGAATACCTGCACGAAGATAATGAAGAATGCAAACGCTGCCGCGCCCTTGGAAACTACCGAAAGATAGGCCGTCACGCTCGTCGGAGCGCCTTGATAGACGTCGGCCGTCCAAAGATGCATCGGCACGAGCGAGAGCTTGAAGCCGATACCGGCAAGCACGAAAGCCAAAGCGAAGATTAGCAACCCGCTCATCTCTCCTGCTGAAATCTGGGCAGCTATATCGGAAAAGTAAAGAGAACCTCCGGAGAAAGCATAGACGAAACTCAGACCTGTAAGTAGAATTGCAGACGAGAATACTGCGGTTAGAATATATTTGATTGCAGCTTCATGGCTTTCATATTTATTCTTATTGAAGGCTACCATTGCCGCGATCGGAAGAGAAGCCGACTCAAGACCTATGATGAAGAGGAGGAAGTGGCGGGCAGAAATCATGAGGTACATTCCGAAAAGAGTGACGAGCAGTAACTCGTAGAATTCACCCTTACGGTAATACATGACGTCAGTCTCAACCCACTTTGCAGCTTCCAGCATACAGATCCATGCGCCGACATTGAGTACGCATTTCATTGCCTTGCAAGCCGCGTCATCGACATACATACCACCGAAAACCGGCTCTGCGCAAGAGGGGACAATCCAGATGGCTACCGTAGCGAGGAGCATCATGACAGTAGTCAGCTGTGTAAGAAATTTCTTACCTCCTTCTTCCCCCGAGAATGTATCGGCGAGAAAGACGATGAGGAAGATTCCCAGGATTATCAGTTCGGGCAACATTGCCCCAAATTGTGAATAGTCCATGTGTTAATCGTTAGTTAATTCGTTATTGGGGCGATTAGAATGCATTTTGAATTGCACTGACAATCGGAGCAAAACTATGCTGGATTGTCTCGTTGATCCAGTTCGGGAAGAAGCCGATGCCGGCGATGCAGACGATCAGAGTCACGGTAGCAAGACGCTCGAACCATGTGGCATCCGTAAGTTGCAGATGATGCTCGTCCTGAACCTTGCCGAGAAGGAGCTTGCCGACAACCCGAAGGATATAGACTGCCGTGATTACGATCGAGCATGTGGCAGCGATGACGAAGATGCGATGGAAGAGATCATTGTCTTCCCATGCGCCGAAGAAGATTGTCATTTCTGCTACGAAACCAGAAAGACCCGGCAGACCCAAAGATGCGAAGCCTGCGATCATGTAGCAGACGCCCAGATACGGCATAATCTGCATCAAGCCGCCCATCTGTCGGATATCGCGGGTATGTGTGCGTCCGTAAATCTGACCGATCAGCGCGAAGAAGAGAGCAGTCATCAGACCGTGGGATAGCATCTGGAGGAT
>JAIDYR010000057.1 GCA_029057985.1 Muribaculaceae bacterium
CCATTTTCGATCTTTTCATCAGTCACGATGCCCGCATCGCTCCTTCTTCAAAAATCGAAACTGCCTCAAAATCTGTATATTTTCTCGTTAACATTCTTTAGTAAACTGGCTCTAAATTATGAAAAGAATAGTTATAACTCTTATACTGCTTGTAGTTGTACTTGCAGTTCAATCAAAGACTCTTATCGTCTATTACAGCTATACCAACAACGCGCATAACATAGTCAACGAACTTACCCAACAGATAGAAGCGGATGTTGTGCGCATAGAGCCCGCCGTGAAAGGGCTTGATTATGCAGCCAACAACTACGCGATCGGCAGCGCTCAGATTTCAGCAATCCGAAATAATCCGAACGATGCAGCTTCATATCCGGAGATTGACCCTGTGAATGTAGATCACGCTGAGTATGACTGTATCATTATCGGAGCTCCATTATGGTGGAGCAACATGGCCGCCCCTTTGCAGACTTATCTTTTCCATAATGGTGCGTCAATGGCCGGAAAGAAGATCGGTCTTATAGTATCAAGTGCAAGCAGCGGAATCGGTGGCGTCGAGGGGGATGCGAAGCGCCTTATCCCGGATGGCGATTTCTTTTCACCAAGTCTCTGGATCCGTTCATCTCAGACCTCTAATGCCGCGCAAATGTTATCGGAATGGCTGAAAACAATAGGATACAATACCATGACAGATATAGAGAATACTCTGACCGACCAAAATATCGGAAAACATACCATTTTCTCAATTTTCGGAGCAATGATTGCTGAAGAAGTGTTTTCATTGCAGAACTTAGAAAAAGGTCTATATATAATAAACGGAAAGAAAATCTATGTAAAATAAGAATCATATGGCTAAAAAAGTAAATTTGGGCTCACGACTCGCCCTTTATCCCACTCCCGTCACTGTAATAGGAGCGGATGTCGACGGGAAGGTTAACTGGATGGAACTTTCGCATATCGGAATAGTAAGCCACGATCGGGTGCTCGTAAGCATGGCGCAGGCTCATTACACAACTCCCGCACTCGGGGTAGGAAAACGATTTTCGCTCAATCTCGTAAGTCCTGAAATGCTTGAAAAAGTTGACTACGTAGGTAGCGTTGACGGCGACAAGGAAGATAAATCGGAGGTTTTCGGTTATCATCGTGGTGAGGCCGGCACTCCCGTCATTGACGAGGCTCCTCTTACCATGGAACTGGAGATAGTCGACATCTATGAATGCAACGGATTCAACAACTTCATCTGCTCGATTGCCAATACATACGTTAACGAAGACAATCTGGACGAAAACGGTAAAATTGACTATAATAAGATGCATACCGTTCTATTCGAGTTCCCGACCTATTCTTATATTCTCTCAGGAGATGTAATAGGCAAATGCCGTAAGATGCACGATAATTGGAGCAAGAAGGATTAAATATCTGAAATATGCCGTCGAGGTAGGAACAATATCTCTGGAGTCTGAGCCCGGAGTACTGACAATGTATGCAGTAGCAGATAAGGGGAATCCTTGCAACATTACTATCTTCTGCTTGATGACGTGACCCCATTGAACCCGAATAATGAAATTACAAACACTATCAGAAAATGAATCGCCTAATCCTTTCATTGATTTTTGGAATAATAACAATTTTACCCACTATGGCACAAAAGAAAATAATTCAGACAGCCGGACGCCAGCAACTTGGCGAGTTCGCACCGGAATTTGCTCGCCTCAATGATGATATCCTTTTCGGAGAAGTATGGAGCCGCAACGATCTTCTGTCGCTGCGCGACCGAAGCCTTGTCACAATCACATGTCTCATCTCACAAGGGATAACAGACACTTCACTTATCTACCACTTACAGGAGGCTAAGAAAAACGGAATTACACGCACTGAGATATCCGAGATACTGACACACATCGGGTTCTATGCCGGTTGGCCAAAGGCTTGGGCAGCGTTCCGCCTGGCCAAAGATGTTTGGAACGATGACATAAAAGGAGATGATGCAAAAGCGCAATTTGAGCGTTCGATGATATTCCCTATCGGTGAGCCTAATACCGCATACGCAAAATACTTCATCGGCAACAGCTATCTCGCTCAGATCTCGACAGACCAGATCCCGTTTGCCAACGTAACGTTTGAACCGGGATGCCGCAATAACTGGCATATCCATAAGGCTGAAAAGGGAGGGGGTCAGATGCTGGTAGGCGTAGCCGGGAGAGGATGGTACCAGGAGGAAGGTAAGGAGCCTGTCGAAATCCTTCCGGGCACGGTAATCAACATTCCGGCCAACGTGAAGCACTGGCATGGGGCAGCTAAAGATTCGTGGTTCGCTCATCTTGCTTTCTCCGTACCCGGCGAGAAGACTGAAAATGTTTGGCTCGAACCTGTAAGTGATGAAGAATATAATAAGCTCCCCTAAACAATCGACATTCAACCCAATCTCGCGAGAAATGATGAGGTTGTGTTAAATTGAAATGATTCCTGAAAGTTTGAAGTGACCCCAAAAAGTTGGACTGGTTAAACATTAACCAGTTATAGAAAGAGTTCGGTATTATACTACCGGGCTCTTTGCTTTTAATCCGTCATTTAAAGAATGAATAACGCTAATACAAAAGTAAGGATCTTCAAAAATATATTATCTCAGTAAGTTTAAAATTTCATGGAGGTCGCTAATTTATATCCTATTCCTCTGACATTCAATAGTTCTAAATACTCAGATTTTGAAAGATATTTCCTGATCTTATAGATAAATCCATGGAGGCGATTAAGATTATTATAATCATCGTTCTGCCAGATACGCATCATAAGGGTCCGCGCTTCTACAACCTCATTAGGATGCCGGAACAATTCATCCAGAATGACAGCTTCCGTATGGGTCAGCTCGATAATTTCTGAGCCAATCGCCAATCGTTGGGATGCAAAATCGAGCGAAGAATCAGAGAGTGTCAGCCTTGAATTTTCAGCTTCTCCATTATGTGCGCGCCTCAACAATGCTTTTATGCGTACTACCAACTCAAGAATCTGAAAGGGTTTGCGGAGGTAATCATTAGCTCCGAGTTCAAAGCCTTTAACGACGTCTTCCAATCCCGTCCGGGCCGTCAGGAATAATACCGGGATATTTGAATTAATCAGACGTAGCCGCCTCACCATCTCAAATCCATCCATTTTTGGCATCATTACGTCAGCAATAATAATATCCGTTGTAATCTTCTTAAATTTCTCTATGCCCTCCTCTCCATTCGAGGCGCAAACTACATCAAAACCTTCGCGCGTGAGAGCGTCTTCTATTATAAAGGAAAGTGTCGAATCGTCCTCTACAAGCAATACCTTATCTTTCTTCATGTGTGCTATAAACTGTACTAAAATATACTAAAATATAATGGTGAATTTTGTACCCTCTCCGGGGTCACTCATCACTTCTATGCTCCAGCCATGTAGTTCCACAATCTGCCTGACATAAAAAAGACCAAGACCGTAGCCTCCGGACTCATAACGGTCACCTGTCGAGCCTCGATAGAATTTATCGAAAATGTGGGGCAATTCTTTCTTATCAATTCCAATACCGTCATCAGCTATTACTAACGAAGTGTTATCAGCAGCAATTTTTATTGTTACGGTATCCCCCGAGTATTTAATAGCGTTATCCAGGAGATTTGATATGACATTTCCGAAATGTAATGAATCTGCCGATATAGTTATGTCTTCAGGAATTTCAATATCAATCGTTATCGGCTTATTAGCTTTCAGCGATATCGTGCCTGCCACTTCATCTGCAATTGATCTGATATTAATACGCTCGATATTCAGATTCATTGTCTTAAAGCGTTCCATACTCATTGAAAGAATATTCTCAATCATTCCCGACAAGAAACTCAATCGCTGAATAATTATTTTGAGAAACCGCTTATTCCGTGTCTCGTCGCTTTGGTCATAATATCTCAACATTGAATCAGCTGCGGAATAAGCTACCGCAACCGGAGTTTTCAACTCATGAGTCATGTTATGGGCGAAATCGTCCTTCATCTGTTCTATAGTCCTCAGCCGATAGATGGTCTTTATAAGATAGATTGAAAGAAACGACAGCAGGATTAGGACAGCTGTAAAGGGAATAATTATACCCCACATCCGGGATAAGACCTTTCCATTCATCCGGGAAACGTATATGTCAAAAGCCGATTGACTCGCAGAGCTATAACTATATTGTGTTTCCCACAATGGGATGTCATTATGAAATGATGTGCCGACAGGTACGATTGAAGAGATACGGGGGTAAAGATTATGTCTGGCGAGTTCTGCTTTGAAGATGCTGTCCAAAACCTCCATGTCGGTCTTGGATTTATCATCCGGAAATTCAAGACCGAAAAGTAAAAGACTCGCCAGAGAAGTTCTTATGCTGTCAGACGCGGCTATTTGTCCCTCGCTCTGTTGTGAGACTTCAAGGAAAGCATTAAGACTTACGTAAGACTGCGACGCAATCTCACTCGATTCCATCCTTCCGATCATTTCGAGTAGAATGGCGTTTTCCGCACACTCTCTGACTGTCTTCATCATCTGCTCTTTCTCATGAAAATAGAGTTGGATCAGATTATAACCGGCCACTCCTACAGCGATTGCAGTAAGAATCAAAGAAAGCGTCGTTATCAGTCTTAATCTTTTCATTTCGTAAAATTAATAAAAATTTTGGATTAAGACCCATTTTATAATACCTAAACTAAGACTGACTAAGACTAAAGGAGGGTTTTCTAAGACTATCAGCTTATGTTTCTATCTAACTTTGCAAGGCAAATAAAAAAGATGAATATGAAACATAAAAGATTTATTCAATGGTATCCTGTGATGATTGCCGTAGTCATTCTCCTGGCAGGATGCGCGACCCGGAAAGAGATTGTATTCGCTAACCGAGAATGGCAAATAAGCGACTTCTACGGACAGATAATTGATCAGGATTCAACTTATCGTATGACCTTCGGCAATGTCCTTATTCCTGATTCGCTCGTAATTATTTCTTGCGCCGAATCTGCCTCTAAATATCCCGGTATGGAGCGCTTTATCGCCGACATTCTTCATACTGCCCATCTCGACAGCGCAGAAATACTTTTCTATGCTCCCCAGATGCAGACAATGTTTGTGCGCCTTAAGACTCCATTCCCGCCTTTGAAGCCTTCATCCATTTCTTCACCCATGCATGATGAAAATCCTTTTACCTCATGGATACATGAAGAAGACATTGAAGACTGGACAAGGGATTCAACCGAGATGTATACATACTCTTTTTACAATAAGCGTAAACGACAACTTCTTATCGTGGATCACTATGACTACGGAGATATTCCGGTTGCTCAGATCACAGTATTTCAGACAAAGAATAAAACGACAGAGCGAATGAATGTAAGAGATACATGGCGCACTTCCTATTTCGGACTCCATAATATGAAAGAGTTTATGCGCGATATTGAATTTTGGTCAAACAATGTGGAGTTCAGAAGAGCCCATGCATTTGCAAATTACAAAATAGGACAGGAACAAAAACTCGGAAAAAAATGGAACGCATATTAATTATTTTCACCATCTTACTATCTACGCTATCCACAGAAGCAGTAGAAATAATCGAAGGAATAGTAATTGACTCGGATTCTATACCTATAGAATTTGCAAATATCACCCTTTTCGCCAATGACTCAGTTGCAGGAGGAGCTGTCAGCGACGCAAATGGCTCATTCAGGATAGCGACGGAATATCACCGCAATAACTATAGTAAGCTGAGGGTATCATCGGTCGGATACAAGGATACCTTGATTTCGCCTGTAAAGCCTGATATGGGTAGAATCGTTCTGAAGCAGACTTCGAAAACTCTGAATGAGTTAGTGGTCAAAGCCCCTCTTATACGCCGTGAACCGGACCGGATAATCCTTGACGTAGCTGCAAATCCGCTGTCTGCCAATAAGGACGCTCAGGAATTGCTGAAGACTGCTCCCGGAGTGTGGGCAACGGACGAAACGCTGTCGATCTATGGTCAAGGAGGCACATCAGTATATATTGATGACAGGAAGGTAAATATGTCGGGATCCCAACTAATTACATATCTAAAATCCATACAATCATCGTCAATAGCGACAATCGAGATAATACCCAAAGCCGGGGCGGAATATAGTGCTGATTCATCCGGAGGTATAATAAGGATAAACCTGAAACGTAACCGGATTGATGGACTGAACGGCTCGGCCGGACTCAATGTGACGGCAGGGAAATACAAGCAATGGATAAATCCATTTCTGAATCTTGGTCTGCATACCGGGAAATGGACCCTCAACTTCAATGGGAATGTCAACGGCAGTCCGGCAGACAGTTATACATCTCATGAAGAAACTATAAATGCTGCTTCATCACAGGAAATGACAGGAATCTCCGACCATAAAACCAAGTCGATTCAAGGGAATTTGGCTTTTGGTCTTTTTTATGAGCCGAATGACAGGGATAAACTGGGGATACAATTAGATTATAACCGGAGTAAAACCGGGCATATCTCAAATTCATCCACTGTCACTAACGGTCTGAAGTTAAGTGGCAACACTTCCGGCTTATACGACAGTAAAGACCGGTATAAGAATTTTAATGTCACTTTCAACTGGAGTCATATAGCAGATAATAAAGGTTCGGTCTTGAAATTGATTTCCAATTATAATTATCAGAATTCTTCCTTAGTGGAGGATAATGAGATGAGATGGTCTTATCTGCCCGGCGACTCAATTTACAATTCTGTAGGCAGGAATCTCTACAATGTCTTTACTACGGATCTCTCTTTCCGCAAAGTTTTGAGTTCTGACTGGAATCTGAACGTGGGAGCAAAATATACTCTAAATATTGTTTCTAACAGCTCATTTCATAAATATCTGGCTGATCAGACATGGATATGTAACAACAAATACGATTACACCACATCTTACAATGAAAATATTGCAGCCGTATACATGACTGCCAATGGCAAGACTGGAAGATGGAAATTCAAAGCCGGATTGCGCTGCGAGTATTCCGGGAGTGCAGGAGATATTACCAATAAAAACCATTTTGATCTTTTCCCGAATGTCAATGTATCATACAATCTCACCGAAAAAGGAGATTATTCTGTTGCCATCGGATATTATAGAAATATCCGGCGCCCTTCATTCCAATCGTTGAATCCGGTTGAACGACAAATCTCCGATTATACCTATACAGTAGGTAATACACGTCTTACTCCAAGTTTAACCGATTCTTTCAGTCTGGATTTTATACTTGCCGGTAAATTCACGCTTGCGGCGGGATATTCTATGACTAATAACCCTATCCGACAGATGTTTGTATCTAATCCCGATTATCCGGAAAGGCTTTATCTGACATGGGGAAACGAGGGAAAGGACCGCAACATGTTTGTTCATGCCGACGGATTCATCGACATAACCGAATGGTGGAACCTTTATTCAAGTCTCACCTACGTTATGACTTCTCAGAAACTTACTGAAACAGGCTCATTCGAGAGATTCCGTTATCTTCAGTTTGTAGGCAGCACAACCTTTAGATTGCCCAAAAGTTTCAATATTACTTTAAGCTGCTACTATAACTCGGGGATGCAGATAGGGAATATTAAGGTATATCCTATCCTGAATTTAAATCCCACATTGCAGAAGCAATTTGGACGTCAATGGTCGATGTCAGTTAGTGTTGAAGACCTACTGCAAAGAGTAAGTAAAATCAGGACGGAGTCATCAGGTTATGAGCGTTTATCTTTTACAAAGATGTATGCGACTGTGAAGATAGGCATCACCTATAAATTCAACACCGGTAAGAATTTCAGAGCGCCGAGAATCGAAATGAATACTGATACTTCAAGATTCAGAACAGATTAAGAGCCCGTTTACTAAGAACTGTTAAAATTTCATTTTGATCGAATATCAACGATAAAACGCCCATATTTTAGC
>JAIDYR010000058.1 GCA_029057985.1 Muribaculaceae bacterium
ATACTTCCGCTCCCGAAGATCTCATGACTCTCGGCGTGCGACTTGGCGTCAATACTTCGAACCGCAACGTCAACAATGATGTCTTCAACGTCTGGAACTGCAAATCATGTGGCACCGGAGTCGATCTCGGCGTGGTCGCCGAACTAAACTTCCGCAACTGGATTTCTGTTCAGCCCGGTATCTTTTTCGAATCACGCAGCGGTAAGTACAACTATGTCAATCTATATGGCTATGACGATAATCAATCGCGTATTCTGATGACTCAGTTCGGTCGCGACCGCAGTTACAGTTTTGTAATTCCCATTATGGCTGCTGCCCATTTCAATGTGACTGACGATATCCGTTGGAATGTAGAACTCGGACCCTATCTGCAGATTGTACTGAAAAATAAGGTAAACGGAGATTTCTCCGCTCCGGTATATAATGATGTCAACGGGTTGCCCGTAGCCTACGTGCCGGTCAACTCTACAAAATGCGACTTTGGCCTGAAGATGGGTTCATCACTGACGCTTCTCGACCATTATGTAGTTGGCGTCCATTACGAGGCCGGTATGCTCAAACCCTGGCAAGACGGCAAACTCGGAGGGCGTCGTAAAGCCTGGGTATTCTCAATCGGCTACGATTTCTAATATATCAATTAAGAAGGGTCGGCGGCGGGAATCACGTGGATTCGGCCGGCGGCCCAAAGTCTTTCCAATTTCAACTTACCAAAACATCAAAGCAAAGTGGCACCCAACAAGCCCAATAAGCTTCTTACCGGAGTCCGGGATTACGTCCTGATAATCTTCGGACTATTGCTGTACTCAGTAGGATTCACAGCCTTCATTCTTCCTCATGAGATCGTCATCGGAGGACTTTCCGGCGTAGGCACCCTCGTCTATTTCGGTACCCACGGCTTCGTACCCGTCGCCGTAACTCAGTATGCCTGCAATCTCCTTCTTCTTGGCTTCGCCTATAAGATTGTCGGTCGGACATTCGTCACGCGCACCATCTTCGGCGCTACCGTCATCTCCCTATTCATCGGCGTGTTTGAGAGTTTCTTCATGGGACTCGGCCATCCGATAATAGAAGATATAACTATGAGTGCCATACTCGGCGCCATACTCTGCGGTATGGGAGTCGGAACGGTTTTCATCCACAATGGTTCGTCAGGCGGCACGGATATCGTAGCCGCAATGGTCTCAAAACTTTCCAACGTATCCATTGGCCGCACGATGATTGTCACCGACATGCTCATCGTATCCTGCAGTTTTCTTCTCCCTTTCGACGGCACTCTTCAGGAGCGCCTCGAAGCCAGAGTTCCCTTGATCGTCTACGGTTGGGTCGTGACCTTCATCATAGCCTACTGCACGGACATGATCATCAATACCAACCGCCAGGCTACTCAGTTTATTATCTTCTCCCATCGTTGGCAGGAGATAGCCGACATGGTCAATAAAGAGGCCCGGCGCGGCGTGACGGTCATCGAAGGGATGGGATGGTACTCAAAGAAGCCTGTCAAGATTCTGATGGTGTGGTCGAGAAAAATCGAATCCGTCACTATATTCCGAATCGTCAAATCGATCGATCCGGAAGCTTTCATTACTCAGGCAAATGTCAATGGCGTTTACGGAAAAGGCTTCGATACTATGAAAGTGAAGATCAAGCAGAAAAAACCGGAGGCTGCCTATCATGAGCATCAGGCCAATTAGATCTGATAATTATACCTGATCACTATTATTTTCTGATATAAAAACCTCATCTCTCCCATTCTTCCCCTCGATATCCCCTCGAACCTAATACCTAAATTAACCTACATATGAAAAGACTGATTCTGACTTCGGCGGCTCTTTCGCTTGTCTCGGCTATGGCCCTGGCAGACGTAGTAGCCGAGGGTACGGTCGTAGACGCTCAGGGTGAGCCCCTGATCGGAGCGACAGTGCATGTCCCCGGCACTAACATCGCGGATGTCGCAGACATTGACGGCCACTTCCGTCTGAAAGTTCCCGACCACATCAAGGAACTCCGAGTTGATTACGTCGGATATGCTCCCCAGACTCTGCGGGTGCGCGCCCACATGGGCGACATCGTGCTTGAGCCAAACGAGACGATCCTCCAGGACGTAGTCGTGACTCAATCTATCGCGCGCACCCGAAAGACTCCTGTAGCGATCTCCAACATCTCCGCACCGGAAATCGAGGCCAAACTCGGCAACCAGGAATTTCCGGAAGTCCTGAAGACTACTCCCGGCGTCTGGGCTACTAAAGATGGCGGCGGCTATGGCGACGCAAAAATCAATATGCGCGGCTTCAAGACCGAGAACATAGCGGCTCTCATCAACGGTATCCCCGTCAACGACATGGAATGGGGCGGCGTCTACTGGAGCAACTGGGCCGGTCTTTCCGACGTGACCTCTTCCATGCAGACCCAGCGCGGTCTGGGGGCTGCCATAATTTCCTCTCCTTCAGTAGGCGGCACAATCAATATCACTACCAAATCGCTCGACGTAAAGCGCGGTGGCAACATCTTCTATGGTATGGGCAACGACGGAATGAATCATATCGGATTCTCTCTTTCGACCGGACTCATGAAGAATGGATGGGCAGTCACAGTCCTCGGCTCGCGCAAATGGGGCGACGGATATGTGCAGGGCACAGACTTCAACGCCTACACATATTTTGTCAATGTCTCCAAGCGAATCAACGACCGTCATCAACTGAGCTTCACAGCCTTCGGTTCGCCGCAGACTCACAATAAGCGCACATCAGCCAATGGTCTGACCATCGAAGGATGGCAAGATGTGAAAAATTACATGAACGGCGAGTCAATGTATCGCTATAACCCCACTTTCGGTTATAACAATGAAGGTCAGGTCTGCTCCAGCTCCCGCAATGTCTATCATAAGCCGCAGCTTTCATTGAATCATATCTGGCAGATCAATCATCGCTCCTCGCTGTCGACCGCTATCTATGCGTCATTCGCGAGCGGATACGGCTCCAGTGGCCAGGGACGCGGCACATATAAAGGCCAGACCCTAAGTTACTCCTCCTGGTACGGCACCAACAGCGACCACAACCTCTCGATGCTCTTCCGTCGTCCTGACGGCACATTCGACTACGGTGCGATTCAGGACATGAACGAAGCTTCCACCACAGGCTCCAACATGATCATGGCCCGCTCAGGCAACAGTCATACATGGGTCGGACTCGTCTCTTCTTATAAAAACGAGCTTATTCAGAATAAACTCAATCTTCTTGCCGGTATTGACGTGCGCTATTACGTAGGCTATCACAAAAACACTATCGATAACCTCTACGGAGGCGAATACTATATCGACGATGGAACCCGCTCAGGAATTTCAGCAGCCAACAATATCAATGCCGCCAATCCGGCATGGGTATATCAGAAACTTGGAGTCGGCGATGTCGTCTACCGTAACTATACCGGTCACACTGCCCAGGAAGGTCTTTATGCTCAGCTCGAGTATCAGCCTTTCGGTGACAAGCTGACTACCATTATAGCAGGCTCAGTCAACAATACGACCTATTGGCGTTATGACCGTCTCTACTATGATGCAGAGCACGCCATGTCGGAAAAGCCCAACTTCATGGCCGGCAATATCAAGGCCGGTGCGAACTGGAATATCGACCGCCACAATAATGTATACGTCAACGGCGGTTATCTGACCCGCGCTCCCTATTTCTCAAAGGCAGTCTTCTTTGCCAATGAGACCTCCAATACTGTCAACAAGAATGCCGTCAATGAAAAATGCGGCACAGTTGAAGTCGGCTACGAATATCATTCTCCCGTCTTCACCGCGGTGGTCAACGCTTACTTCACAAAATGGCTCGATAAGACTGCATCCCGCGTTGTCGACATGCAGAATGGCGACAATGCCTTCTTCAATATGCAGGGCGTCAATGCCCGCCACATGGGCGTTGAGATCAATGCAGTCTATAAGCCCTTCAGATGGCTCGATATCTACGGCATGATTTCTCTCGGCGACTGGGTATTCGATTCTAATGCCACGGGCTACTTCTATAACTCTTACGGCCAGCCTCTTGCTAATACACGCGGCGATCTTGCTTCAGGTGTCCTTGCTCCCGACCACGCTCACGCCACTCTTAATCAGAAAGGTCGCAAAGTGGGCGGATCGGCTCAGTCTACAGGTTATCTCGGACTGGTGGTCCGTCCGTTCAAGGGATTCCGTTTAGGCATCGACTGGACTGCTTCAGCCCGCAACTACTCAGACTTTACAATCTCTGCTTCCAGCTATCAGCCCGGAGCTACGATCAACGTAGCCGATCCCTGGAGAATCCCATGGGGCAACCAGCTTGATCTTTCTGCAAGCTATAACTTCAAGATCGGAGGCCTTGATGCCACTATATTCGGCAACGTATATAACCTGGCCGGCTACAACTACGTCATGGATGCATACACGGAAGCTACTGTCGACGGCACTTGGCAGAATGCATTCCGCACGTTCTACTCCTTCGGTCGCACGTATGCCCTGCGTCTGAAAGTGGCGTTCTAAAATAAATCACCTAACTACGAAAGAAATTCAAAATGAAACTTCAAAGATATATTCTCGGTCTGGGAGCTGCCTCTCTGCTGCTGACCGGATGTTCCGAAAATGCCTGGAACGACCATCTCGAAGGTTTCGAGGTGCCTCCTGTGGCCGGAGGCGTTTCCAATGCGGAATACGTCCTGACTACGGATGATTATAAGAATCTGGCCTCCCTCGATGCCAATAAGACTATCGCGGAAGGACTCGGCGAATCTGAAGCTCTTGCCGCAATCGGCGCCAACGGATGCTTCCGGACTCAAGAAGAGGCAGTGCGCTATCTCCCGGCTCTTCTGGCCTCTACCAATAAGAACCTTCCTTACTTCACCTACAATAACGGTTCTGCAGTAAAGCTTACCTTCAACGTCTCCGATCAGCTCCCCGAAGAGGTGAAAGCTATCAACTCAGGAACCCTTACCTATACTCTTTCCGAAGAGGATTATCAGGGAGTATGGGGCTCGGATGATGATTTCATCAATGGATTTGCTCCTGAAAAGCCGGCAGCCGGATCGCTTCCGTCAATTCTGAAGAAAAATGTTAACGCTCAGGCCGGACAGTATGCGGTAGTGACTTATAATGAGTCGCAGGTAAATCCCGTATTCGGCACTACTTCCAATCCCGATGTGCCCTCATGGTCGATGACATCTGTCATTGCCGACCTTACTGAAGGTGAAGATGTTGAAATTCACGGTGTCATCACCGGTATTGATGCGCGCGGTTTTGTAGTAAGTGATCTCAGCGGAAGCCTTCTCTGCTATCAGGCCTCCGGCTTTGATCAGACAGCAGTAGCGCTATTCTCTAATGTCACTGTAAAGGGTACTGTAAGCTCATATAATAAGGGCCTTCAGATCGGCATTACATCCGATTCTTACGAAATAGTAGGAGAAGGAGAATATACTTATCCTGCACCAAAGGTAGTGACAGGCGCGGACATGGATAAGGCAATCCTCGCAGAATTCCCCTTCGCAGCACAGTATGTCACCTTCACTGCCACACTCTCAATTTCCGGCAACTATTACAATATGACAGTTGAAGGCGCCGAGACTGCTATCGGAAGCGGCTATATGGTCCCGGATTATATAAAGGCTCAGCTTGAAGACGGCAAGACTTATCAGTTCACCGGTTACTTCATGGCAATCTCCGGCGGTAAATACTATAACGTGGTAATTACGTCGGTCGGCGCTCCCGGAGCTAAAGTCGCTGCGCGCAAAGTGCGTCGTGCTCCTGCTTCGGCGGTCGCAACCGAGGTAAAGAACGCCATCTATCTCTATAACGGATCTGCATGGACTACCGTAAGCGATCTCCTCGTCCTTAATCCGTCGGACTACTCCAAGATGGGGCTCAATTACGCCAACTTCTCCGGATCTCAGCCCGAGCAGTATCTGCCTACTTATCTCAAGGTGAATTATCCGTATGCCCCCGAAGAAAATGTCAAGACGGTAGCTTACCTATATCATACTTCAGAAGGGGATTCCTATCAGGCTCGCGAGTATATGCTCAGTGCAGGGGAATGGAAAGTCAACGCCGGACAGACTACGTGTCAGTTCGTGAAGAGCGATGACCGGTGGGTCTACAATCCTTCAGTAGTCATAACACTTCCCTATGCGCGTAACACAGATCCTTCTTACACTTATTATATGGAAATCGTGAAGTGGGTCTATGAGAATATCTGCGTGCCGATGGGGGATACCTCCATGACTTCCGGCAAATACTTCCTCGACTATCGCGCGAATGCCGAGTTCTATTCAGGAGCATCAGCTTACTACGGCAATGTCGATGTTCGTGCGACTTCGGCTCTTAGCCATGCTCCGGAAGGCTACGCAGGCTACGACGGTCTTGACAACGATCAGATCGAACTCTTGCTTAAGAAGCGCTTCAGCACGGAGACTCTTCCTGCGGCACTCAGTGTGCTTCACGCCGATGCGGAACCCGTAGAAGGAATGACAGTGACCTATACCATTAACTTCACTGCATATGACGGCGCTCCCCAGGAAAGCCAGATAGTCTATGAAGTTGTAGGCAAAGGACAGTTCCGCTACATGTCTTCGACCTGGGTAGAGCCCGGTCAGGACAAGGATTGGAAATAAGACCTTACCAACTCTCAAAAAAAAAGCCGTTGTCGATCTCCGACAACGGCTTTTTTTCACTTCCGCCTGTTAAAAATTAACAAAGGATTTCTAATATATATATTATTTTAATTGCTAAAGCAAAATTTTTTATTAATTTTGCAACCAGTTCTCACGCCGCAGGGTTTGTAAGGTGAAAATCTTGCAAATAATGACGGCGGGATTAGAGATTATTTTTTGAAGCGTTTATTTGCGCTCGTTCTTGGCGACTTGAAACTACCACTTTCAATCCCATGTCAAGGATGAAGCGACGATGGATGCTCATGGGTATGTAATATCGTGCAATCCGTTTTTCCGCGAGGAAGATCGATTGTATATGGTATATCATATCGGCGTGAGGTCTACGTTGCTCGTCTACATGGGTAGGCTGTGGTAGGCCTCAAGTCGCGTGACGAGCAATGGTCAGGCTCTCACGCTTCTTTTATATTAACCTAATACCATGATGGAGAGATAAGTGGTATCCGGACTATGAATGAATAATTTGTCTTTGAAATTTGCATTTAAGAAAAATTTTTTTCCTCATTTATTAAAATTTCTGTATCTGCTTGCCAGTCTATTTATTTGGAGTGGGAACGTATATGCATATGCGGATTTTTCCGTTGATGGAATAAATTATGAAGTAATAGATGAGTATACTTGTAGAGTTGCCGACGTTTATTATTATCCTGAAGATGGAGTAATAATTATACCTTCTGAAGTAGAAGGATTCTACTGGATAGGAAATCATGGATCTTCAGGAAAATTTAAAGTTACAGAAATTGGTAATGGAGCTTTCTCTGGACATCCTTTAAAAAAAACATTTCTTCCTGAAAGTATTGAAGTTATAGGAGAGGCAGCCTTTTGTGATTGTTATAATCTTGAAGAAATTATAATCCAAGGAGAAGAGTGGGAGTGGGATAACGATAAAGGGGATTATATTGCCAAAAATTTCAGAGTTGCTCCTAGAAACTTGAGAATTATTGGAGATCGATCCTTTATGAACTGTGAAAATTTGGTCACTGTTCCTTTTTTTTCTCATCATCCCGATGAAAGAGAAGAAGCATATCCAACGGGGGATGAAAAGTTTAGAAAAAGTGACTGGCAGTTGGAATCTATCGGAGAATCCGCATTTGAAAATTGCATCTCACTTAATCCCGAATTGATTGAAGACGGAGTTCATTTGAATCATCCAAAACTCTGTAATCTCGGACAGCGTGCGTTTTATAATTGTAAATCACTTTCCTATATCGATTTTAGTTCTAATTATTGGATGGATGAATCTCTCATTACTGAGATACTTCCATATACTTTTTACAATTGCAAGAATGCAAGGATTTATCTTTCACACATAGATATAGTTGGAGAATATGCCTGTGCGTGCGAGTTATCGGAAGATGATTGGAGTAGGACTATATATGGACTTGTTCAATTATATAATGTTAAACAAATAGGTGCTTATGCCTGCTGTCATAGAGAAGTTCATTTAATCTTCGATTCAACTCAGTTTATCGGAGAGAGAGCTTTTCAGTATTGTAAAGGGTATGATATAAAGCTAAATAATGGAATAGAAATCGGAGTTGGAGCATTTGAATTTTCGAATTTTAATTCTGTATTAATAGATATCTCTGAAATTCCGGCTAATCTGTTTTGTGCCGCTTATTTACAGAATTTAGAATTCTCAGAAACTGTTACAAAAATAGGAGATAGAGCTTTTTGGTTATGCGGAACACATGATAATTGGGGATCATATGAATATGAACCTATGTACATTTCATCTTTACCCAAAAGTATTAAAGAAATTGGATCGAGGGCTTTTGACTCATATTCGGTGTATGGTGATAACAGAGATTATCATGGCGAGGGAAGTTCAAATAAAAAATTTGAGGATGTAGAACTTCCCAATATAGAATATCTTGGAGAAAGAGCGTTTGCAGGTTGTGATTTTAAGAGAGTAAGTCTATCTCCAAATCTGAAAAGCATAGAAAAATATGCATTCGTAGGATGTGATACTCTTGAAAAAATAATATTACCAGATATTGAAGAAATTCCTGAAGGTCTATTTTTCGGATGCACTGCTATTAAAGATATAAATATCCCTGAAACAATAATACGAATTGGAAGCTCTGCATTTAGAGATTGTACATCTATTAAAAGTTTGAAAATACCTGAGTATGTTTCACAAATTGGCTCATCAGCATTTGAAAATTGTGCTTCATTGGAGCAGTTGACAGTAATGGCAGCTGTCCCTCCGGCATGCCATGATATGACCTTTAAAGATGTACCATTAAATACATGTGTTCTTCAAGTGCCCGAGGAAGAAATAGATGAATATAAGTCGGCATTGGTCTGGAAGGAATTCTTAAACATAGAGGCTATATCAGAATCCGGATTATCGGATAGAGAGTGGGAGTTATTGAAACTTCTATTTGCGGAGATATCTGAAATGGGTGGCAATATTAATTGGGATATATCCGGTGAAAGGGATGCTGCAAGTACTTTTGAAGGAGTTTCTTTGAATGGGAAACATGTTGTGCAACTTATATTGTCGAACTATGATATTGAAGGAAAATTGCCACTAACGGCTTTTAAGTTTCCAAACCTTATAAAATTGGATTTAAGTAATAACAAAATTTCTGATTGTCTTGATTCTTCAGTCGGCAATCTACTTGCAGACCATCCTGACTACTGCACTAAATTAACGTCATTAAATCTTTCAAATAATAAGATCTCAGGGAATCTTTCTGAAATGACACAATATTGTCCTGCACTTGTCGAGTTGAATGTGTCGGATAATTGTATCTCTGAAGTTAATCCTCCATTGGGGGCTCATATTACAACTCTGGATTATTCGAATCAGACATTAGAGAAAGTTATTGACCTTGATATATCCAATTGGGTTGAATATTTCATGACACTTCCAACCGTTTTGACTTACGATTCAAAGAAACGTTCTTATACAACGGCGCCATCGATTAGTCTCACAATGCCTGCGGTTACTGATAAAAATGGAATGAATCATCCAGCATGGAGTTCGGATTTAGATTATCTTAAGGGTAAGCTTTCTATAACATCCACAAGTAGTAATCGGTTGTTTTATGGTGAGAGTGGTGATTTGCTCTTGTCTAAAGGTCCAAACTCCATAACATTTCCTACTCGTATTAGTTTTCGTCAGGGAGATGCAAATTTCGACGGGGATGTTGACGTTATAGATCTTCAGTACTTAATTAATCAAATAATGGAAATCCCATTATCAGTTATGTTTAATTTTACGGCTGCTGATATTGTAGATGATGATCAGTTGAATATCACTGATGTTGTGGGAATGGTAAATATTCTTCTTGGAAGTAATGAAGAAAAGCATATAAAAGAATCGAGAAAGCTATCAGATAATATTTCAGAGGGATCCAATGCAGATATTTATTGTAAAGATGGCAGGCTTATTATTTCGTGTGATAGGCAAATAACAGCATTAGATGTGATTATAGAAAATGCCGGAACAATTGATATGTCCCCTCTTATTAAACAGGGGTTCATGTGTAGCACTTCAATGCATGGCAATCGGATTCATTTAATCTGTTACTCCTTGTCAGGGCAAAGTATACTCGCTGGCGAAACTATTATAGCTTCTTCGCTGGATAGGAATTCTGAAATTGAATTTGCCGCCGCATGTGATCAGGCGGCGAATAAGATCAATATGAATATTTGTAGGGATATTGAGAATTCAATTCCGAATGTCTGCAATAGTCAACTTAAAGTAGAAAATATCAACGGTCAGATTTGGTTGACTTCAGGATCTACAGACATCATATATTGGTCAGTATATGATATAGAAGGATCTAAGCTTTCCTCCGGAGTCTTAGAATCGGATAATTCAGAGAGTTATCCTTTGAATATACCCTATTCCGGTATTGTAATTTTTAAAGCTTATTCTTCAGGGAATCTTACCACCAAGAAAATGATATTATCAAAATCAATATATTAAAATTATGAAACGATTGAATTTATTTTTGATTCTCTTTCTGTTCATATCCTATCTCGGACTTGGAGCAAATACATCATTCTCTATTCCTGAATTGCCCGCAGCAAGCGGACAACGGATACAAATACCTATAACCGTTGAAGGAGAAGAAGAGTTTACTGCTTTTCAGTTAGATATAAATGTTGATGACAGAATTCAGCTTGACTCTAATGTGGAATTGTCAAATAGATGCGCGGATCATCTTGCTACTGTAAGAAAAATCGGGAAAGGTGTATATAGGATAATGTGTTATTCTCCTACTAATGAATTGTTTAGGGGAACTGCCGGAACTTTAGTTTCACTTCAAGGTAATGTTGGTCAGAGTTGTCTTCAAGGAGAGGAATATCCGGTTAATATAACTAATTTAACTGTTACCGGACCGAATACTGAGGTTATTACGAGCGAAACAAGAGATGGTAAAATTATCATAACCCATTCTCCTGATCTTGGAGTAGATAATGTGAGATTCTCTTTAGAGAAGATTTCTCCAAAGGATAATCTTGAATGTTATTGGAGGGTTTGTAATTATGGCACGTTGAGCTCAAAAACCGGATTTCGTGAATATATTTATTTAATCAGTGAAGATGGTAAGATACAGAAACTTCTTGCCAATTCATTTTTTAATAGTATCTTAGACGTTGGAGAAGAGATTGGCCGATCAATGATTGTCCGAATACCGGAGATAACGGGAATGGATGGGAAATGTCGGATTATGGTTAAATTGGAACCATTTTCCGACAGCGGCGAATCTGAATCAATGGCTTCCAACAATAAAGCAATTTCTGAACAATCAATCTATGTGGAAAAAGAACTATACATTTCTCCATCATCGGTTATAATAGATGAGAAAAGTACTTCAAAAATTAAACTTACTATTTCGAGAAGCGGATCAACTGAAGAAGCTGAAGTCTTTAAGGTAGTATGTGAGCCTGCGGATTCAAGGTTGATTTTACCTGAATCCATAACAATACCTAAGGACGTTGAATCCATAAACCTTGAAGCAGACGTTTCTGCTAATGGATTTCAGGACAATAATCATAGAGTACAGATTAGTTTAACAGGAAATGGATATGCTTCAGTAACGTCACAGATTTCTCTTAAAGATGATTGTCCTGCTGATATGCAAGTCAGCCTTTCAAAGGAGTCTGTAATAGAAGGAGAGTCCTTTGATCTTACCGTTACGTTGCCCTATAGATCATCTTATGATGAAGAAATCATTATATCAACTGATAAACCTAAGAAACTTCTAGTCCCGGATTCCTTGATTATCCCCGCGGGAGAACGGACCGGCAAGGTAACGATACAAACTATAGATAATAATCAGGCGGAGCTTGATGTCGAGGCCACATTGCGAATTATATGTGAGAATACGGAAAAAGTGGAGAGGTATATCACTATTGAGGACGATGACATTCCATCCCTAAGTCTTGACATATCCTCTTCAGTCGTAAGCGAAAATGCAGGAACTAATGCGTTGCTTGCCACTGTCACCCGACTGAATAATTTTGATAAAGAGGTAAAGTTGAAAATAATGGATAGCTCTGATGATGATTTCCTTTATTCTTCTAATATCATCAATATGCGGAAAGGTGAGAAGTCTGCTATGTTCATGATCGGAATTCGAGACAATGATCTGGTAGACGGTGACCGTACGTATGATGTAACAGTAGCTATTTATTCTTCTTCCTGTAATTGCTATGGGTCTGAATTAACAGGTGGAAGTGTAACTAAACAAATTACTGTGACAGACGACGACGTTCCTCATATTAAAATCGGATCTTCTGCAAAAGCTTTTATTGAGGGATCAACAAATAATATCCTAACGATAAGTAGAAATACTATTTCGAATGAAGATCTTCTTGTTTCAATTTCAAGTGATAAGGATGAAAAAATAGACTATCCCAAAACCGCGGTTATTCCGGCAGGAAATAAATCTGTCGAAGTAATGATAAATATCCCTTCTGATGATAAAACTCTTGATGGCGACATCGTATGTTTTAATGCAGAGGCTGACGGAATGACAGCCGGAACATGTTGGATAATCATTACCGATACAACTTTGCCTGATGCAGACTTAGAGATGGTAGTATATCCTATTTCTAAAGAGGATACTTTTGTTGCAGGAGATAATGCGGGAATCAAACTAAAGGTTAATAATCGTGGAAATGCAGTACTTCCATCAAGAATTCCTATAGAAATAAAATACACGGGTTCAAAGGAAGTCCGCACAGTTTATACTTCTACAGATATAGAGTGCGGAGAAAGTGAGACAATAATAATTGAGGATTTGGTTCTTCCGAATAGTTTAGGTACTACTGCTATCAGCGCTGAAGTTAATCCTAATCATAAAGTATCAGAACTTCTTTATACCAATAATGAAACCCCTAAGATAAATGTAGAGCTTGCTCCGGCATTCCATGCATACGCAAGGATGGAAAAGGAAAAATATTTCCAGAATGACATTATTCTCATTACAGGCGGCACCGATAACGACAGAGGAAAGACTGCTGATGTGGAATTGCGCCTTGAAAATGACGGTGACATTTATAAGACCGTTGTTAAAAGTGATGAAAATGGCAACTTCGCCCTTGAATATCCACTCATGTCGGCTCAAGTTGGAACTATTAATGTGACAGCATGTTATCCGGGAGATAATTCCGCTCAGTCTACATATTCATTTATGGTCCATGGATTAAGAACAGATGAGGCTCGGAATATAGTTGAACTTGGGATAGGAGAATCGACCACACTATTGTTACAGATTTCCAATCCATGTAAAATCACACAGAAAGGATTGAAAATAGAGCCATTGTCGAAATCTAATGCTTGTAATATCAGTGTTAAATGTCCTTCTGTCATAGAATCGGGAAAGACTATTATAGCAAGCATAAAAATCGAGGGACAGGCACAAACTGAAGGTAAAGAATATGAAAAAATACCTTTTGCCATTACGACGGAAGATGGAGCAAATGTTGCGTATACACTATATTCTTTCATCACGCCACAACATTGCAAGCTGGAAGTAGAAGATTCTTTCATCGAAACGACTTTAAATATAAATGAATCAAGAGAATATCCTTTGAAAATCAGAAATATAGGGAAATGTGAAACTGGTCCTGTTACATTTTTACTTCCCGAATGGATGGAAGTTGTCAGCCCGAAGAAGATTGATTCTTTAAAAATGGGAGAAAGTGCTTCTGTGATTTTACGTTTTAACCCTGATGATGAGATGCAACTGAATGTCGCAAGAAAAGGTCATTTCAGTATAAACTGTCGCAATGGGAATGGTGTCCAAGTCAGTTATGAAATAACTCCTGTATCCGAATCCATGGGAAAAATATTACTGGATGTTGTTGACGAATATACTTTCTATACTGATGAAAGACCTCATGTAGCGGGTGCAAAAATCAGTATTATTCATCCGACTACCAAGAAACTTATTGCAGAGGGATTGACCGATTCTAAGGGACAATTTAAGGTAAATATTCATGAGGGTTGGTATGAATTCAAAATCGAAGCTGATAATCATACTATATGCCTTGACAATCTAATGGTAAGTCCGGGACAGGAATTTCAGAAAGAGATTTTCCTCTCAGCCGAAGCAGTAACTTATAGCTTTGACGTCAAGGAGACTGAGATAGTTGATGAATATATAATAGAAACTGTTGCAAAATTTGATACCAGAGTACCAAAGCCATTACTTGAGGTTTCCCTTCCTGAAACTCGGCCAAAGTTATATGAGCTAATACCCGTATGTGTTTCAAATATAGGGTATATTTCAGCAGCGGATGTATATCCCAGTATCGCGGCTAATTCGGAATATCGATTCGAATGGATTAACGAGCCATTTGTGCAGAGAATTGGAGCCGGAGAAACAGTAGTTTTTTATGCTCGTCTACTACCAAAAGAAAGTAATGAAGTAAACGACTTAAGAGCTTCTAAACTTTCTGAGGGATGCTTGCGTATCTATTCTAAAGTTTCATACAAGCATCTGTGTGATAAATATATTCAAGAAGAATTGGCTTTAAGAAACAAAAATTATGGATGTGGTTCAACCTCTGATTATGCGGTGGATTTCAATTCATTCGGTGACGGAGGTAGTATTGGAGTAGGCAGTCCCTCTTTGTGGCAACCTTTATCCTCAGGCGCTTCTTCATATCAGGAAATGCCAGTTACAATTCCAAATAAATTCTGTGATAGTACATCAGCAAGAAATACTGAATCAGATGAAGAAGATCCGGTCGACTTAGAAGTTTTAGAAGATAATGATTATAAATTCCAGATATGTGAAAAAGAGCCAATCCTTAAATATTGTCTCGTGCCGATGGATGGACGTAAATATAAATTGAATGGAGTAACTGCAGATGGGAAAGCTCAATTGAGAATCGCTCTGGATCCCTCCAGCTCTCTGCTGCCGAATGACGATTGTTCTAAGGTGATGTTCGCATATTGGAATTTGTCACCCAATATCGGGAAGATAGAGGGTAATAACATAATAGAAGCAATTTATTCGGCTCCGGAATATTTTGATCCGGAAGTCGCGGTTAATGGGTTAAATCAAACTTACACATATGCGACATGTATATATCAAGTTCAGACAGAGGATGGTGAATATCACACGTACCAATCAGAACCTATTTGTATAGAAGTTTACCCTCCGTCAGTAATGTTTGTGCATGGTCTTGGAAGTAATGACGAATGTTGGCAGGATTTGGCTGACAGGATGGAAACAGAATTGTATTATAAAGATTCCTTGATACATAGAGTTGATTATAGAACTACGAATACAGAAAGATTTTCAGTAAATATTCATGAAATCCCTGATGGATTAAAAAGATTAAGGCGAAAAGCACTCGATCTTGGAATAATTATTGGAAAATCTGATGTTATAGGCCATAGTATGGGAGGCGTTCTGGCTCGTTTATATGCTCAAAGTGAGGATTATAAAGATGATATTAACAGACTTATTACAGTTAATACTCCGCATTCAGGGAGTGAGATCGGAGATATGGTAACGGCTCATTTTCAACTATTGGCTAAGTCGTTTTTTTCGATTACTAATGGTGCTAAAAAATCTGATATTGGTGCAGTTAATGATCTGGGAGTTAATTCGAGTGCGACTATGGCATTGAACCGTCGGATGAGTAATCCTCCTGAGATTCCGGTGTTCGCATTCGGTACTGAGTCAATAGATGCAGAGAACGTATTAGCTACAAAATTATTTACGTGTTCAGTTGATGCATTACTCGATGTAGGTGTTGACTTTGTGTCCAATATCTTACCCCCTCCAATTTCGGGAATTTTAGCTTATTTGGCGAAATTCAATCTTCATAATTTTGGTATGATGGGTTTTTCTGAACATTTTTTGGGTGACTATATTCAAACGTGTCCTGGAGATATGGTCGTTTCTACTGAAAGTCAATTAGGAGGATGTAAAGCAACATATCTAATGGAAGATGGCCCTTGGCATGTTGACAGTCCTAAAAATGAAGATGTTCAGGATTATCTGTTAAGGATGATTCAAGATTATTCAAAAAGCCATTTTTCTAAGGAATGGTTTCATCCTCAGCCTCGAAAATTTGAGGATTACATATTAAATTACATAAAGACAAGTTTTTTGCCAACTCCTTTGGCATTCGGAATAAATTGCTCGATGGCTATTTGTGAATATGAGAATAACAAATATATACCTCATAGGAACACAAATGCAACCGTCCAACCCGTTGTTAAAGAAACGGACACCAGAAAATTTCGTTTTCTTAAAGTACAGGTTGAATTGCCAAACGGATACTCTGATCCTTTGACCTATATTAGTGTAGGTGATAAATTGGTGTGGTATGAAAGTCAAAATTTTGAATGTATTATTCCAAATTCTTATAAAGGAAGCGTTATAGTAACTACTATTGCCAAAGGTGAGGATGGTAATGCTTACTATCAGACTTATGATTTCACAATGGATTCATATAATGCCCAACCTCTACGTCTTGAAGTGGAGGATCTTTATATGGAAATTGGAGAATTATTAAATCCCATTGTAAAGTGTTATTGGGATGATGGGAGTTTCTCTGATGTTATTCCAGATAGAATTATATTTGATGATAGCAAGGTCGCCGAATTTACCGAAGGAATGGTAAGAGGATTACGAAAAGGCAAGACTCAAGCAAAAGTTTTTTTTGAGACTTTATCTTGTGACAATACAGTCAAGATTTATGCTCCTGAAATAAATACTCCAGAAGACGTTTCCGAATCCATATGCTCTACTGTCACACTTTCCTTTAATCAAGCTGTAGCCATGACTCGCCAGGGATTTCTTGGAACCTTTACTGTCAACAACTCGCATGAGAATGCGGCGATAAGAAATTTGAAACTTAATCTTGAGGTGACAGATGAAGATGGGTTCAGAACTACTCGACGTGAATTTGAGATATCTCCCGAGAGCCTTTATGGATTTAGGGGAGAACTTGATTTCGAGAGTGGATGGACTCTTGATGCAAAAAAGACCGGTAGCGTAGAAATCTTATTTATTCCTTCTAAATATGCAGCTCCCAATAGCCCCCAAAAATATAATTTCGGAGGTTCATTCTCATACACAGATCCATTCACAGGATTAATCGTTACGCAGGAGCTTAATCCTGTTACATTGACGGTTAAACCTGCACCGGTGCTTGATCTAACTTATTTTCTTCAAAGAGACGTGTTGTCAGACGACCCCTTGACTGAGGATATCATTGAAAAGAGTGAACCGGTGGAATTTGCACTTGTGGTTACAAATACCGGCAATGGAGATGCCAAAAATCTTAGATTGGTTACTCAGCAACCGGTATTGAAAGATAACGAAAAGGGATTGGCAATCTCTTTTGAGATTGAAAGCACTCAAATTAATGGGTTAGAAAAAAGTCTGTCTTTTGGTGAGTCTGTGGCCAATGATTTTGGTACAGTGTCTGCAGGAAAAAGTGTATATGCCCAATGGTGGCTTAAAAGTTCTATGTCGGGCCATTTTTCAGATTATAATGTATCGGCAACTCATGTAAGTAGTTATGATAACCCCAATTTATCTCTTCTTGACAATGTCACCATTCATGAATTGATTCATGGTTTTACCTGGAATAGTGGTGAAGAAAATCAATTGAGATGCTTTCTTGCCAATGATATTTCTGATATGGAAGCGACCCCAGATCAAATTTATTTCTCAGATGGTAGAGATAGCGAAATTGTACGAGCAGAAAGTTCAATCCAATTAACGGAAATTGACTTAAATACTTACCAACTAACAATTACCCCTTCATCTCAAGGATGGATTTATGGTAAAATCAAAGATCCCTCTAATGGCAGATTAAGGATTCAATCGATAAAAAGAATGATTGATGGGATTGCAATTCCTGTTGATAATTTCTGGCAGACCGACCGAACTCTACGTGATGGCCAAAAACCGTTATATGAGAATCTTCTTCATTTTATAACCTATGTCTCAGGCCCGGAATCTTATTTTATAGAATTTTCAGAGAAATCAGATATCCAATTAGGAATTGATAGCTTCGATCTGATTTACAATGAAGATTCAAATGATAAGTATGTTAAGGGAATAAGAGTTATTTTCACTAAAAGTATTCAACCTGATACTTTTACAACAGATGATGTTGTATTACATCATGATGGGATACTGATGCCTTCTGAATCATTCAAGATTATTACCGAGAGTGGTTATAGTTTTCTTGTTGATATGGGAATTTCGGCTGCTCCCGCCGGAAATTATTCATTTTCCATTTATCCCTCCGGAATTATTGATGGTGAAGGATACATAGGAGATAAAGTCAGAAATATCATGTGGACTCAAACTCAATCAGCGGGCGGACTTATTGCATCTAAGAATCTGATGGTATATCCGTTGCCAATGAGAACTAATGTGCGGGTATGTGGTGATTTTTCGTATGCGAAGGAGCTATTGATAATAGATGCATTAGGCAACATAAAATTTCTTAAAAAGGGTTTTGTTGAAGGCTCAGAGATCGATGTCAGTGATTGGAATCAAGGTCTCTACATAATAAGGATAAGCTTAGAAGACGCAAGTCATACCATAAAAGTGATAAAGCGATAATACGTGTACATAATAAGCTCTTATCATAAAAAGAAATGAAATCACATACGGCTTAACTCCGTGTGTGATTTCTCTGTTTATGAAGATATGTAACTTTCAGGTCCTCGGGATGATTCGGATGTATCGTAGTTGACCCCAATTAAGAAATTTTTTTGTCAAAGGCATATCGTTCTGCATAATCTCGGGAATGAATCAGGATGATTGTCTCCTTCAAAGTGGTTGAATTTGAATTCAAAATATATCTATATTTCTATGTAAGAACCTTCATATGTAGAGTTGAGTTCCATTTGGAGTATCAGGAATAAAAAATGAGCTGCTTTATCCATTGGATAGAACAGCTCATTCTAATTCTTAGATTCCGTCGGTTATTTCTGGAGGCGCGGATCGTTGGCGATGAGCCATTGGGCTATCTGGACTGCGTTAAGGGCAGCGCCTTTCTTGATCTGGTCGCCGGAGATCCAGAAGTTGAGACTGCAATCGTCGGCTATGTCGCGGCGAATTCTACCGACGTAGACAGGATCCTTGCCTGCTGTATCCAATGGCATAGGATACTTCTTTTCAGCCGGATCATCGAGCACAACCAAGCCCGGGGCCTGCTCGAAAGCCTTTCGTACTTCCGAGAGTTCCAAGGGAGATTCAGTTTCCACCCATAGGGCCTCGCTATGAGCGCGAAGCACAGGGACGCGTACACATGTCGTCGATACCTTGATATCGTCGGAGTGCATGATCTTGCGAGTCTCGTAGAAAGTCTTCATCTCCTCCTTAGTGTAGTCATTATCCATAAAGACATCGATATGGGGAATGACATTATAGGCGAGCTGATGTGCAAACTTCTCGATTGTCGGCTCCTTGCCATCTGCAATTTCGGAATATTGCTCTACGAGCTCATCCATAGCAGCCTGGCCTGCTCCCGAAGCAGCCTGATAAGTAGCAACGCGGACGCGCTTGATAGGGGAGAGGTCCTGAATCGGCTTGAGCGCTACGACCATAAGAATCGTAGTGCAGTTGGGGTTGCCTATGATATTGCGCGGGCGATCGAGAGCGTCTTCCGGATTAACCTCAGGCACTACCAGCGGCACATCCTTATCCATACGGAAAGCAGAAGAATTATCGATCATTACAGTCCCATGGCGAGTGATTACATCTGCGTATTTCTTGGAAGTGGAGGCTCCGGCAGAGGTGAAAGCTATATCTACTCCGGAGAAATCAGAATCTTCCGATAGAAGTTCGACAGTGTAATCCTTATCTTTAAATCGGATTGTTGAACCTGCGGAGCGTGGCGAGCCGAAGAGCCTCAGAGAAGAAATAGGGAAATTTTGCTCAGCGAGGACGCGGAGAAATTCATGCCCTACGGCGCCTGAAGCGCCTACTATAGCTATATTCATTGGCATTTTGAATTTTACTGCTTTCCGGAAGTAGCTACTCCTTTTGCGATTTTCTTCACCAGTCCCTGGAGGACCGCGCCCGGGCCGAGTTCGATGAATTCATCGGCGCCGTCGGCTACCATTGCTTCTACATCCTGAGTCCAGCGTACGGGAGCCGTAAGCTGCTTGATGAGGTTTGACTTGATTTCTGCAGGATCAGTATGGGGTTTGCCATCTACATTCTGATAAATCGGGCAGATGGGTTCGTGGAAATCAGCAGCTTCAATAGCCTCTGCGAGTTCTTCCTGAGCGGGAGCCATGAGCGGAGAGTGGAACGCACCTCCCACCTTAAGTTTGAGTGCGCGTTTCGCTCCATTTGCGAGCATCTTTTCGCATGCTGCGTCGATGCCTTCGATTGTGCCTGAGATTACAACCTGACCGGGACAATTGAAGTTGGCAGGCGCGACGATATCATCTACTTCTGCGCAGAGAGCCTCTACTTTCTCATCCGGAAGAGCGAGGACCGCAGCCATTGTCGACGGACGCAGTTCGCAAGCTTTCTGCATAGCTTGAGCGCGGGCGCTGACGAGCTTCAGCCCCTCTTCGAATGAGAGAGCGCCGGCAGCCACGAGCGCCGAGAACTCGCCGAGGCTATGGCCTGCCACCATGTCAGGCTTGAATTCATCGCCGAGCGATTTCGCCAGAATAACGCTGTGAAGGAATATTGCGGGTTGAGTGACCTTAGTCTGCTTCAGATCGTCTTCAGTCCCCTCAAACATAAGGTCTGTGATACGGAAGCCAAGTACTTCATTAGCTTTCTCAAACATTTCACGAGCCTGGGGATCATTGTCGTAAAGATCCTTACCCATGCCTACGAATTGGGCGCCTTGGCCCGGGAATACGTATGCCTTCATTTTCGTAATGTATTAATTAATTATTTTTTCTCTTACTTATTTCCTAAGTTTCGCTTGCGAAACTTAAGGATTATGGGATCATGAGGTGAATAAATATCACTTAAGTAAGTTCCAAAAATTAAACGATATTTGTGATTATAATTACTTGAACAATAATACTCGTTCTTTTTGGCTGCTTCGAGCTTGTCAGTCAGTCGCATACGGAGTATGCTCCCTCCTTCCGCACTCAAATCAGCTCAAAAATAACTTCCTTTTATATGTTCATTAATTTTTCTCACTTACTTACTTAGAAAAGCGAATCCGAACGCAAAGTTACAAAAAATCTACGATATAATGCTATTATTAAAGAAATTTTTCCGTAATAAGGCGTCGAGAGGTTGTATTAAAGAGAACGGACCGGCATCACTGTCGATCCGCTCTTTTCTACCATATTTAACTTAATAACTTAACGAGTTTCTTTTTTAATGCGTTATCTCTTTTCCCGTCGTTATCCGATCGGCAAATGAGTCGTCCGGAATGAATGATAAGTCCGGAATCTTTGAATCCGATAATGCGGGTGACTGCAAAAAGATTATTCGATAGTCATTTCTCCGCATATGGATTCTTTCATGGCTGAGATGACCTCATCGCGCGAGTCGGAGCAACCGAAGAGATGCATCAATTTTGTTATGGCTGCCTCCGATGTCATATCATGCCCGCTGACAACTCCGGCTTTGGAAATCCCCAATCCGGCTGAATAAAGTCCGGGATTAACGCTGCCGTTGGAACATTGGGAGATGTTGACGACAACTATTCCACGTTCGACAGCCTCCTGAATTGTCTTGATAAACCACGGATCGTTAGGGCCGTTGCCGGCTCCGAAAGTCTTCATTACTATTCCCTTGATTCCGGGAGTATTAAAAAGGTGTCTGACGACTCCTTCCTGAATTCCGGGGAATAGATCGACATACATTACGTTGGTATCCATCCCGTAGTTTACTTTGAATTCACCTTTCGGTTCGGAGAGACGGAGCTGGTCAAAATTGAAGTGTATTCCCATCCCTATCTCCGCCAGGGGGGGATAATTGTTGGAAGAGAAAGCTGCGAAATTATCGGAGGAATGCTTTGTGCTTCGGTTGCCACGAAGCAGGAAATCTTCAAAAAGGATTGCGACCTCGCGTATTTTGGGATTGCCGTTAGGGCAAGTTGCGCCTGCGATCTGCAAAGCTGTGATAAGATTTTCTTCGCCGTCAGTGCGCACATCCCCGATCGGAAGTTGCGACCCCGTGATAATCACCGGTTTATTTAGATTCTCCAGCATGAAGCTAAGGGCAGAGGCCGTATAAGCCATCGTGTCAGTGCCGTGCAAGACCACAAATCCATCATATTTATCATAATTTTCTTCAATGACGCCGGCTATTTCCTGCCAATGCTGAGGATTCATCGAAGAAGAATCGATGGGATTCTCAAACTCAACGCTTTCCATCTCCAGGTCAAGAAGACGCAGTTTAGGCACATTCTCCAGGAGATGCTCGAAATTGAAAGGTTCAAGCGCTCCGGTGTCCGGATTTTCAATCATTCCGATGGTGCCTCCGGTGTATATAATCAGAATTTTCGGAGTCTTCTGAGTAGAACGGCAGCTGTTGCCTATATATCCGCGTTTACGAAACGAATGACGAGAGGTTTTCATGGGTTAGAGCTTGGCTATGATGGAGTTCTTAGTAGTAAGGTGATGAAATATAGATAGTTGATTAGATAAGAAAGACAAATATCAATCTTTTTCCGTCATTTTGACAATGCAAAGGTAACAAATTGCAATAAAATAACCAAAAATTTTTGTGAAATTTTTGGTTAAATATTTGCATTTTTCTATGATATGATAGCAAAACGAAAGGAATAATGCTATGAATCCTTCTCAATCAGTAGCCCTTTGGTTGAAATTCGGTTATAAAATCTGATAGTTTTGACAAAACGCAAGTTGGGCGTGACAAAATGTCATTATTAATATACTCTTCGTGGACATTGTCGGGATTATATTCCTGACGCACTGTCGTCCAACCCAGGAGATTAGGTATCATGAAATCCTTACGTTCATTGTCGGCAATATAAAAGAAGCGCTTTGCTTCGGGATAGCGTACGACGAACTGCCGGAAATTATTTGGTGAAGATTTATCATACCCTGTCTCTTCTGAAATCAAGATATTGTCGGGCATGATGTATTTATCCAAGCCAAGGGCTTTTATTTTAGCGCGTTGAGTGCCTGAGCGTCCGTCAGTGACCAACCCGATAATGATTCCTCTCTCAGAAAGATAGTCGATAAGAGATTTAGCGCTTTCATCGAAATGCAGGGTTGCCGGCAGATGATTCCGGTAAAGTTCAATCAGATCCGGTAAAGTTTCAGCCGGGGCTTTGACTTTATTAAGCCAATCTTCGAGCCAATCGAAATATTTTCCACGTGAGTTGAGAATCTTTTCAAGTTCCCGAGCGACCCCTTCAGCAGGATAACCGGAATCGATAAGGGAAGATTCGATAAGTGTGAAACCCGAGCGGACATAGTCACGCTCGCGCATAATAGTGTCGTCAAGGTCAAATACGACGACATCACCGTGATAATTTATATCTGAAATATTTATCATAGAGGGCGAATCCAGCGAAATCCGGAGAAGTGTTTGGCCATGAGATTGAAATAACGTTTCAGAGGTTCAGGCTCCTTTACTACGATTCCTTGCTTACGATCGAAATGGATCAGATGGGGGCCGTCGGCTTCGATCGATACTACTCCGAATGTATGGAAATCGGATCTTTCCTTATCGGATATAAGGATTATAATGTCTCCGTCGCGCAGGTCGGAGGCGATCTCTTTATTAGTTATGGATTGCTTGGGAAGGTATGGAATCTTGTGGGTGCGGAATCCCATCTCTGTCATTCTTACCTTATCGAGGGTCTCGGGGTTGGATAGAGCCGGAATGTCTTCGTTATTGAAAGTGAGATAATCGAGCGACCATGTCTTATTGCGTGTCCCCTCCACACGGTCGGTCATTTCCGTGAAGTTTCCGCGGTAGACGTTGTCGCCGATCCAATCAGAAGTATGATAGAACAGGGAGGAAAAGCCGTCGTCTTCTCCTTTGCGGCAGGAGTAATTTCGAATGGCTTCGGCATAACTTCTCCATGCTGCCCCCGGAGTCAACGAGGCCTTCCCGAGAGCCAGACAAGAGTTTACGAAACTCATGGGAGTGAAAGTATCTACATTCACCCGAAGTTTATAAAGGGAATCTGATGTCAAGCCGTCGTCAGCTCCTTTACCGACAAGGGATTTTGCAGCTTCTGCAACTCTTTTATTGAAAGATGCCTCCTTTTCGGAAGCGAGAGTCCGGATCAGTTCGCGGATTTCTGAAGAATCTTTCTCGCAATGAAAAGGGATTGAATTTTGACAGGTACCCTTCAATGGGATGACCATCGCAAGAAAGGATATAATTATTATTAATCTGGCTTTCATGAACGTAATAATTTTCGCGAATTTACAAAATAATTGTTAATTCGGCAAATAAAAAGACAGGGACTCCCGAATGAGAATCCCTATCTGATTATATGATTTCAGCGTAGATTACTTGTTGATGCGCTTGATCAGAGGATAGCCGTAAGCAGCTTCCTTGCCGAGCTCTTCCTGGATGCGGAGAAGCTGGTTGTACTTGGCCATACGGTCTGAGCGGCTTGCAGAGCCGGTCTTGATCTGGCCGGCGTTGGTAGCAACGGCGATGTCAGCGATAGTAGCGTCTTCAGTCTCGCCGGAACGGTGAGATATGACAGCTGTATAGCGGTTGCGTTGTGCCATTTCCACTGCGCGGAGAGTCTCTGTGAGCGAACCGATCTGGTTGACCTTGACGAGGATGGAGTTAGCGCAACCCTCAGCGATGCCGCGTTCGAGATATTTCACGTTGGTCACGAAGAGGTCATCGCCTACGAGCTGGCAGCGATCGCCGATGAGGTCGGTGAGAATCTTCCAGCCTTCCCAGTCGTGTTCAGCCATGCCGTCTTCGATAGAGTCGATGGGATATTCGTTGATGAGCTGTTCGAGATATTTAGCCTGCTCTTCG
>JAIDYR010000059.1 GCA_029057985.1 Muribaculaceae bacterium
CAGAGAAGTTAAACCTTATCACGCCGATGGTACTGCGAAAGCGGGAGAGTAGGTAATCGCCCCCTTAACGAAGAGGCTTCAGATTCGTCTGAAGCCTCTTTTTTTATATCCCCGCGTAGCGGGGTAATGCGTCGGGGGTTGTGGATATTGTACCCGCACCGCCATGTCCGCTATGCGGCCATGCCGATACGGGCCTAACGTATAACCCCGCTATGCGGGGATTTACGCGGGCTGGATTTTAACGCGATGATGGGTGATTGTGATTATTAACATATTTTAACGTTGTAAATATATATTTTATGTATATTTTTCGTAAATTCGCAATCGTATAGTTCAAATTGGCTAAAAACCGGACCTACGTTCGGTCATACGTGCATATACCAATTGATTAGCTTGCGCCAATCTATTGAAACTCAATTTATAATTAACTATATTTATTAACTTATCTAACAAACACATGAAGAAAATTTTTCTTTTACTGTCGTTTTTAGTCATGACTGTTTCAGCAGCCTTGGCTGATACGACGGAGTTTGACTTTGTTAGTAATGATTACGGCTTGGACCGAGCAACCATGACGGCACGTCTGAATATGGACGGCAGTTGCTTTAATCCTATTACTGACTGGAGGAAAACGTTGGATCTCCATCAAGGTGGAGTAGATTTGGTTTTCAGTGACAAATTGGAGACCGGTAAAGGTTTCGGTCTTGAGACCAATACCACAGACAGCAACCTTTCGGGTCTTGTAGCATTTGCTGCATTCATGAAGCCCGGTAAGGATCTGTCAACTAATCCTGTCATTGACATAACTGTACCCGGCGGTAAGATTACCTCCGTAAAATTCTATCTTAATGGTTCGGGTCTGTCTGCTGATATGACAGAGTGTCTACTTAATGGCGTGGCTACACCCGTTAAGAAAGACGGTGCTGTTTACCTGTGGACTTTCAGCAACAAGGAAGGTGTAGAGAAGGTCACTTTCGAGTTTGAGTCTACCCCGATGTACCCCCGTATCTTCCGTCAGATCGAGGTAACTTATCAGCGTGATCTCGGTGGCAAGCAGGAATGTGGTCTCTCTTTCGGCACTGACGAAGCAAAAGGTATCATGGGTCAGGCTTTCACTGCCCCGGTTCTTGCTAACCCCAATAATCTTCCTGTCAATTGGTCCAGCTCTAACGAAGCAGTGGCTACTGTGGACGCAGAGGGCAATGTGACAATGGTAGGCGGCGGCGTAGCTACCATTACTGCTGCTACTCCCGGTAATGACAGCTATGCTGACGGCAGTGCAGCTTATAAGCTGACTGTTGTGCCGACGGCTTCCAATCTCAAAGAGATGGCAGAAATGGCTCCTATTGTAGGAAATGAAGTTTATGTAAACTTCCCCATTACTGTTACTTATCCCAGCGGCAACAATGCTCTGCTCATCGATGCAGAGGATAATGTATCCGAATTCCATAATACCAAGAATGATGACCAGACCGGTTCCAGCGCTACTATCTATAAGGTTGGCGATGTGATTCCTGCCGGATGGGTTGCTACTAACAATATCGGTCGTTTCCACTCTCATATTGTTTGGAACGGTCTTCCCAAAGAATCTACGGAGACTGTCGAAGTAGTATATCCCATCGTTGAAAAAGTTAATTATGAAGCAGATTGCGACCGCGTCGTGATTCTTAAGAATGTAGTATTCGACAAGAAGACTGAATCCGGCGATGACAAGTTCTTTGGCGTATGCAACGGCGAATCATATCAATTCCAAAATTCCTACAGCCAACCTGCTCAGCCGGCAGGCACGTATGACGTGACTGTTGTCGTTAAATACAACAAAATTCAGAGTACTGTCTATGCTTATCTCGCGCCGGTAGCATTCGTTGTTCCTTCTACTGAGGATCCGATCGTAGTCCCGGCTACTTCCGAGCTGAAGGTTGAGATTTCCGGTGAGGGCACTATCGCTTATGATGAAGATATGGAGGCTCTGATCGGTACTACTACTACTGAGGAGGAGAATGCATCTGTCACTCTGACTATTCCCGAAGGTTTCGATAACTTCGTATGGATGGATGTCACTGACATGATGGGTGCAGGTGAAGAGGACGAAGAAGATCCTTGGGTGCCTGTCGCTTCTCTGACTGAGAATGGCTTCACTCTCGGCAATGTAATCAGCGTTCCCGCTGATGGCAAACCCCACATGTTTGGCCTCTACATCGTGAAAGATGAGAAGGCTTATCAGGAAGCCGGCTACAACATGGTTGTAACTGCTACCAAGAAAGCTGTCGCTCCTGTAAGCAAGTCATTCACTTTTGACTTCACTACTGAAAACTATGGTATCAAGGCCGGCTCTATCAGCGCCAAGGCTCTGATCGTAAACTATGAAGACGTAATTCTTACAAATGGTACTACAAGTTCCTACTTCACAGCCGGCAGCGGTATCAGACTGAATAAATGGGCTACCATGACAGTATCTTCTGAGTCAGGTCCGGTGAAGGAAGTCACTGTAGAAAGTGTATCTCCCGATCCTGACTTCGAAGTTAAGATTGAAGATGGCGTCGCAACTATCACTAACTGGTATGAAGGTACGTCATTCGTAAGCAAGATCAACGTTGTTTACGAAGATGATGGTCTTCAGAAGGCTGAGATCAAATATCCCGCAGCTGCTCTCCAGCTCGTCAATGGTGTTCAGGAGATCAAGGGTCTCGTACTGGAGAACCCCAACAATGTTCCTGTGACCTATACAAGCTCCGATGCTAACATCATCGTCAATGATAAGGGAGAAATCTCTCTTGCAGAAGGCGTGAAAGCTGCTACAGCTACCATCACTGCTACATTCGAAGGCAACTCTACTTACCGTGCTGCCGAAGCATCCTACGCTCTGACAATTATAGAAGCTGCCAACTCACTTGCCGAGCTCAAGGCAATGACTCCTAAGGGAGGCGAAAAGGTATATGTCAACTTCCCCGTTGTAGTCGCTTACAGCAACGGAAGCTTCGCTTTCATCCAGAATCTCGAAGGCACTGAGTCTGCTCAGATCTATCTGCTCGCTGTAGCTTCTACTTATCCTGCCAACTCTATCATCCCCGCAGGATGGACAGCTACTGCTTCCAAGTCTAACGGCTTAATCAGATATTCAATGTCTGATAAACCCAAACCTGTTCAGACTCAGGAACCGAAGATCGAGACCGTAACTGAAATCACTACAGCTGACGTTAATAAGGTTCTTATTCTTAAGAATCTCGACATCACCGAAGAGATACTCGAAAAGCTTCCTACCGGTACAGCAACAGGCGGCTACGCCGGTGTTGACGTAACTTCAGGCGACGCTACTTACAACTTCTACAACCAGTTTAAGGTCGACAAGCCCGCAGCTGCAGGCATGTATGATGTTAAGTGTGCTGTTCTGCTCTATAGCAATAAGATTCGTCTCTATCCGATCGAGTACACTGCAGCTACAGTGACTCCTGAGCCCGTCAGCGGCACTGTGACTTACAACTTCCTCACGAATGACTATGGTCAGGAAAGAGGTGGATCTGCTTATGTCACTTCAGGAACGATCTTCACAGAGGGTATCTCATCCATCACTCTGACTAAGGGAGCAACCTCAAGTGGCTTCCGCATGTGGACAGACGGTCTGCGTGTCTATAAGAATGCCGGTAATACATTGGATATAAAGGTTGAAGGTGCCCAGATCAACAAGATCGTCATTAATGCACCCAAGACCCTTAATACTCCCACGTTCAACGGTGAAGAGGTGTCTTATTCCAATAAGCAGTATGTATGGACAGGTGATTCAGAAGCCGTTTCTGTAGTGTTCGCGACTACCTCCAACAATCCTATCGAGACAATCACCATTGATTATACTATCCTTGCTCCCGGCAAGGAAGCTGCTGACCTCTCATTCTCCGCAGCTGAATTTACAGTAGGCGAAACAGAAGCGTTCACTAAGGGTGTACTTTCCAACCCCAACGAACTCCCCGTCACCTGGACTTCTTCTGATGAAGCAGTCGCTACAGTGACTGAAGATGGCGCTATTGTCATCAAGGGCATCGGCACAACAGTGATCACTGCCAAGTCTGAAGAGACTGATAAGTTTGCAGCAGGCGAAGCTTCCTATAAGCTTACAGTCGTAGCTGCCGCTACTACAGTACCTGCCATGATCGAGAAGGCTCCCAAGGTGGGCGACGAAATCCTCATGAACGGCACTCTCTATGTAGCTTATGCCAACGGTCAGTACGTATACGTTTACGACCTCTTCGACAATGCTACTCTTCTTTACGGAGCCAACAGCTTCGTAACCGGCGACGTGATCCCCGGCGGTTGGGTTGCCAAGAATGCTGAATACAATGGCCTGCTCGAATGGTCAGGCTCATTCCCCGCTTCTACTCAGAATATTGTAGACTTCATTGAATATCCCGTAGTTGAAACTCTGACTAAGGCTGATGTGAACCGCGTGGTTACTATCCCGAATGTAGAATTCACTGAGGATACTCCCGCTAAGAACCAGACAGTTGCCATCACTCTTCCCGACGGCAGCAAGGTTGATCTCTATAATAAGTTTGACATTGCTCAGCAGACTGCAGGCAAGTATGATGTAGTGGCCGCTGTCACTATCTATAAGGATGCGCTCCAGGTTTATCCGATCGAGTACAATGAGGTTAAGAAGCAGCTCACATATCCCGAGCAGCTCGACATCACTTGCTCATTCGATAAGGCTCAGGTGACTCAGAAGATCGCAGGCGACGGCACTCTCCAGGTGAATATCGTAGCTGATAAGACTCCGGATGATACATTCACTGCCACTATCGCAGTTCCCGAAGGCTGGACAGGTCTCCTCGTTGACGCATCTGAATACGACGATGTAGTTGTAAGCATGGGCGGCGTAAGCCCCATGAAGCGTGCAAATGCCGCTTACTGGGTAGGCCTCGGCCAGCTTGAAGCTATGGGCTATGTACAGGGCAACGCTATCACAGTTCCTGTCATCAAGGCTTACAATGCTGAGAAACTTACTTACGATACTTACAGCATGCAGGTGCTTCTCATCAACGCTGATCAGGCAGACTACGCTAACGGCATCGAGCTTAATATCAAGGTTAACAAGGATGATCTGACAGGCGTAGAAGCAATCGACGCTATCAACAATGGCGCACGCTTCTTCACTCTCGACGGCGTAGAAGTTGTCAACCCGACTAAGGGCGTATACGTGAAGGTTGCAGACGGCAAGGCTACCAAGGTAGTAGTTCGCTAAGCATCCTCCATCTTAATAATAAATGGCCATCCCGCAATAGCGGGGTGGCTTTTTTATTATGATACCTTTCATCTATGGCCCGAATGATTAATTTTTATTACTTACTTGAATCTTTCATTTATTTTGGTTAATTTTGTAGTTGCTTTTGACTTAGGCGTTTTATCCGGCGGGTTGGATAGGCCCGTACGGAGCTACGTTTTCCTTTGAATACGCATAACTAAATGTTTACAAAGAAGTATAACCTCATCAATAACCTCGGCGGTTGGCTGGTATTTCTCATCGCCCTGGTTACGTATTGGCTCACTTTAGAACCGACCGCTTCCTATTGGGATTGCGGTGAGTTTATCATTCAGGCTGACAAGCTTGAGATCGGTCATCCGCCGGGCAACCCGATCTTCATGCTTACGGCGCGTTTCTTCTCCAATTTCGCTTCCGACAGCTCTACGGTATCGGTGATGGTCAACGCCATGAGCGGTCTGCTGAGCGCGCTGACTATTCTGCTGCTCTTCTGGACCATCTCCCATCTTGTGCGCAGGCTCGTGGTGAAGCCCGGTCAGGAGGGGGAATTGTCGATCACGCAGTATCTGGTCATCATGGGTTCGGCGCTTGTCGGATCGCTGGCTTATACCTGGAGCGATACGTTCTGGTTTTCGGCCGTGGAGGGTGAGGTATATGCCTTCTCGAGTTTCTGCACGGCGCTCGTATTCTGGTTGATACTCAAATGGGAAAATCGCGCCGACGATCCGGGGAGCGACCGCTATCTGATTCTGATAGCCTATATTATCGGCGTCAGCGTCGCGGTCCATCTGCTGAATCTTCTTTGTATTCCGGCCATAGTCCTTGTATTCGCATATCGGAAATATAAGGATATGAATCTGGTAAAGTCGCTGATAGCGCTGGGGATATCATTCGTGATCGTCTTCTTCGTGCTATATGGTCTGGTGCCGGGCTTCATCAAGGTCGCACAGACGTTTGAGCTCTTCTTCGTAAACTCGATGCACATGCCGTTTAATTCCGGCGCACTCGCCTACGGCATCGTCGCGATTATACTCTTCGCTTATTCAATTTTCGAACTTTCCCGCCGTAGCCTTACGGTCATGGGCAAGGTGTCCTTTATCCTGGGGGTGACAATCTCCGGAATGCTCTTCGTAGGGGATTCGGCCTGGATCGGAATCCTTCTGACGATCGCAATGATCGCGGCGCTGTTTGTCCCCGCCGTAGCGGCGAAGATACCTCAGAGGGTGCTGAACGTCATGATGTGGAGCATCACGGTGATCTTTATCGGCTATAGCAGCTATGCGCTCATACTGATCCGCTCATCGGCCGACACTCCGATGAATCAGAATGCCCCCGACAATGTCTTCGACCTGGCTTCCTATCTCAACCGCGAGCAATACGGCGAGAATCCGCTTATCTACGGTGAGACCCTGTATTCGAGTCCTCAGAAGCGCTTTATGGGGAATATCGTCGATACGCTGGGAGTGCGTGAGGATGGTTCGGTAGCTGTATTGGCAACTCCCAATTACGGCGGGGCTGTCGTCAAGAAAGGCAACAAGATATATGCCAAAGGGGTCGGGGGCGCCACTCCCCGCTCCGAATATAATCTGCTGACAGAGGATGAGCGCAACTCCAACTCCCGACTTGCAGAGCGCGGGGGGGATTACTACGTCGTCAAGGACCGGAAGGCTGAGGTCACGATGAATCCCGAGCTGAACATGCTCTTCCCCCGACTCTACAGCCGCCAGCATGCCTCGCAGTATGCTAACTGGGTGCGCCTCGACACTATGCCTGATCAGCTCGTCACTGTATCTGCCATCGACGATCTGACGGGAGATAAGGTGACGGAACTGAATATCTATGCCGAGCCTCAGTTTAATGAATATACCGGAGCGATATACTATCCGGAGAAGCAGGTATTCAAGCCAAGTTTCTCGCAGAATTTAGGGTATTTCTTCAACTATCAGTTGAACCATATGTATCTGCGCTATTTCCTCTGGAACTTTGCAGGCCGCCAGAACGATCTCAACAATCAATACGGCGAACTCGACGCCGGCAACTGGATTTCCGGCATACCCTTCCTCGACAACATGCGTCTGGGCGACCAGTCGCTCCTCCCCGAGGATCTCGGCTCCAAGAACAAGGGCAACAACAAATATTATCTACTGCCGCTCATTCTGGGCCTTATCGGTCTGATCTGGCAGTCATTCGCCGGCGACAGGGGCATAGAGCAATTCTGGGTGGTATTCTTCCTCTTCTTCATGACGGGCATCGCCATCGTGCTATATCTGAATCAGACTCCCGGGCAGCCGAGAGAACGCGACTATGCGTTTGCCGGATCGTTCTATGCGTTCGCAATCTGGATCGGCATGGGAGTTGCGGGACTCACGCGACTCCTTGAGATGTGGATGAAGCAGCGTAAGGAACGCCGCTATGCAGCGGCCGTAGCCTGCGTCGTCGGGTTGGCCGTGCCGGTGCAGATGGTGAGCCAGACATGGGACGACCATGACCGTTCCGGCCGTTATGCAGCCCGCGACTTCGCGATCAACTATCTTGAGAGCCTCGAGCCCAACGCCATTGTCTTCTGCAACGGAGACAACGATACATTCCCGTTGTGGTATGTGCAGGAAGTGGAGGGAGTGCGCCCCGACGTGCGCATTATCAATCTGAGCTATCTGAATTCCGACTGGTATGCCAATCAGCAGCGGATGCAGAGCTACGAAGGGAAACCCGTCAGCTTCACGGCCAAGCCCTCCGACTACGCCTACGGCCTGAACGACGTCACCGTCCTCCCCTACGGGGATGAGAACAAGATCCCGGCCGATCTTCTCTCAAGCCTGAAGATTCTTTACAGCGGCAAATCGGTAGATGAGCGCTCCGGTTACCGTATGCTCCCATCGGCACTGGTGAAGATTCCCGTAAATAAGAAACTCGCAGTAGAGCGCGGACTCGTTGCCCCGGCCGACACGGCCGCGATGGTCAACGATATAGTGATCGATCTGAGTCAGACGGAGGCCTATCGCTCCAAAGGCTACCTCGGACTGGGCGACATACTGATGCTCGACATCATCGCTACGAATGCTGCGGAAGGTTGGCCGCGCCCGATCTACTGGTGCTCTACCGTCGGCGACGAATATCACGTCGGCCTGACACCGTATCTTCGTTCCACCGGCATGACTCATCAGCTTGTGGCGACAGTGCAGGACGGCAAGGTGCCCCGCACGGACCGCGCATACGCCAACATAATGAATAAATACCGGTGGGGAGGAGCCGACGCCAAAGGGAAGACTCCATATTTTGACGAGACTGCCCGGAGGATGCTCTTCTCGGTGCGCAATTCCATGGTGGAGACTGCCAGTCAGCTTGTCTACGAAGGCGACATGCTGATGAAAGAAGACAAAAAGGCCGAGGCCCGCAAGAAATATGATCAGGCTATAAAGATGCTCGACACGATGTACTCCCGTCTGCCTGCGGGCGTAGGGGCCTACGATATGTCGATCGGCCTGACCTCGGCGCAGATCTACTGCGAGATCGGAAAGACACTGGGCGACAAGAAACTCACCCGGAAAGGACTTGACATGTTTACGGCCATGTTGAAGAAGTTTGCTCCCTACGTTGTCTACCAGTCGGAAATGACATCCCGCTTCATCAATCCCTCGATGACCTATGAATCGCGCCTGACTCCTTTCCAGTATTACCGTATAATCGAACTCTATGAGACTTACGGCGGAAGCGCGGCTGAGGTCGACAAGATTCTGAAATCATACGGTATCGGCCGGCAGACCCTGAAGAAATATTACGATTACTATTATAATCAGGATGCCGGGGCTATCGACGATCCTGTCGATAATATCTCTCCCGAAGAGTCGGCTGTAGAGATAGCCAAATACTGCGAGATAGCCAACGAACTCGCTTCGAAATCTCCGGCCGATTATGCGGCGACAAGTCAGGAAGAGCGTTATATCGACTCCCTTCTGGGGATGCTGCTTGTAGAGATGCAGGATAATGCCGAGGTCATGGCGCTTCTTCAGAAAAGCGAGCAATATCAGAAGCTCGACAGAGAGCGCACCCTTCGCATCTGGAGCGATTTTCAGAAGGCGCATCCCGAATATCAACCGAAATAAGCGGCAGTGGGATTTATCGAAAGGCCACCTGAATGGTTTCGGCGATTGGTCAGAGGAGGAGAATTTCGCCTTCCGACTCCGGGATGCGGCAAGGATTTGCCTAAGGATTTACCACAGAGCGCCGGGCGGGTCTTCCTGACTTTTGACGACGGACCGATACCGGAGGTCACTCCGTGGGTTCTCGATATTCTCGACCGCTACGGAGTGAAAGCCACTTTCTTCATGGTCGGCCAGAACGCCGAGCGATATCCGGAGTTAGTGGAGGAGATACGCCGCCGGGGCCATAGGATAGGCAACCACACGCTGCATCATCTGCAGGGGGCCAAGGTCACGACGCGCCGTTATCTTCGCGACGTGGCCGAGGCCGACAGATTACTGCAGACCGATCTGTTCCGGCCGCCTCACGGCTGGCTTCGGCCGCGTCAGGCCCGAGCGTTGCGCCGGAAATACCGGATCATCATGTATGACCTGGTAACCCGCGATTACAGCCGGCGCCTGACGGCCGAGGATGTCGTCGGCAATGTCCGCCGCTATGCACGCGACGGATCGATAATAGTATTTCACGACAGTCTCAAATCCCTGTCCAGGTTGCGGAAGGCTTTGCCGGAAGCTATTGAGTGGCTGCAAGGCCAAGGTTATTCCTTCGAGTTGTTTTAATCATAAATCGAAAGAGATGAGCGATATAGTAAGAAAGAGAAGAGTTCTGATAGTCGGCGCCGGCGGCTTCGCCGGGGGATGGATTGTCGAGGAAGCGCTTCGCCGCGGTCTTGATGTCTGGGCCGGCGTGAGAGCCTCCACCTCCCGGAAATACCTTGCCGATGAACGCATAAAATTCGTGGAATTCGACTTCGATAATCCCGCGTCGCTCGCCGGCTCACTCTCAGCAGCCCTTCCCGAAGGGGAAGCGTGGGACTGGATAGTCTATAATTTAGGGGCTACGAAGTGTCTGCGATTCTCAGACTTCGACAGAATCAACTGCGAATATCTGCGCAATTTCCTTCAGGCTATAAAATCATCCGGGAAAATTCCCGAGAAACTCCTCTATATATCCTCCCTTTCCGCGGCAGGACCGATTGCGGAATCCGACGGCCATCCAATATCCGAAGAGGATATTCCTCAGCCCAATACCCGCTACGGCACCTCCAAACTAAAGGCCGAGATGCTGCTTCACATGGAGGGAATCCCCTTCATCATCTTCCGGGCAACGGGACTCTACGGGCCCCGCGACAAAGATTACTTTCTGATGTTTGAGTCGATAGGGAAGGGATTTGACTTCTCGGTAGGATATAAGAAGCAATTGCTTACATTCCTTTATATCACCGACCTTGCGTCTGCCATATTCGACGCTCTGGAGAAGGCTCCGGCGGGAGAGACCTACAATGTGGCTCATCCCGGCGTCTATTCCCAGAAAGATTTCAGGCGTCTGGCCTCGCTGGAGATGGGTAAAAGACTGGTGATCCCGGTGAAAGTGCCGCTATGGGGACTCAGGATAGTCTCTGCCGTCGCGGAAAAGATAGGAGTCGCCAAAGGGAAGCCCTCCACTCTCAATCGCGATAAATACAACATTATGGCTCAGCGCAACTGGAGTGTTGACGTCGGGAAGGCGCGACGCGACTTCGGCTTCGCTCCAAAGGTCGATCTGCGCGAGGGGATCCGCAAGAGTGTCGAATGGTATAAGCAAGAGGGATGGCTCAAATGAAAGATTCCATATCGGCGCTTTCCTCTCAGGCAGACTCATTGGCCGGGGATTCCGCCCTCTCTGATACTATTCGCCATGACACTCAGTATGTCCTGGTCATCGAGCCTGCGAAGAGGGAGACAATGCCACTGCGCAAGGCTGCCGGAGAGAACGACGGAAAATCCTGGATATTGGGAGGGCTGCTGATACTTTTCGTAATCATCGCCATTCGCTTCCGCAATAACTCCAAATACCTCGCTACCTTGCTGAAAAGCGCCATAGAAGTGCGCGAACGCGGAAATGTCTTCGACGATACGGTAAAGGAGAGCAGCTTCATGGCAGTCCTCAATGTCCTGTGGTGTCTATGCGCCGGCATTCTGCTTTATATCGGAGTGGGAGGGCGTCCCGGATCGGCCGGCGCGCCGGCGGGGATGGGCTTCGGAGTGCTTCTCGCCATGGCCTACGAACTCTTCATGATATTCTCCTACTGGATGGTAGGGAATGTCTTCAGCGATCGGCTTCATGCCCGGATGTGGCTTCGCGGATTCCTTGCCGCTACCGGACTGACGACCCTCATACTCTTTCCGACAGCACTCATAGCGCTCTGCTATCCGACATTCGCCTTCACGGCTTTTCAGATAGGTCTCGGAGCCTTTATATTAGGGAAAACGGTATTTATTTGGAAAGGATTTAGGATTTTTTTCACTCAAATTGGTGCATGGGTGCTTTTTTTGTACTATCTTTGCAGTTTAGAAATCGTACCCCTCATTTTGCTATATCTCGCAGCCATGCGGATTTGCATCTGAGGGGATGATTGACAAATGCAAACAGGGGCCGGGAGTACAATCAGGGTAGCAGGATACCCTCAACAAAAGAATAGAGATGAGCATTAAGAAAATTCTTGTGTCGCAACCAAAACCGGCGACGGCGAAGTCGCCCTATTTTGACATTGCCGAGCGCCATGGAGTAGAGATCGTGTTTCGTCCCTTTATCAAGGTAGAAGGACTTTCCATAAAGGAATTTCGCCAGGCTAAAATAAATCCGGCAGATTATACGGCCGTTATTTTCACCGGGCGTCATGCCGTCGACAACTATTTCCGTCTCTGCGAGGAAATGCGCTTCAATGTGCCCGATACGATGAAATACTTCTGCACTACAGAGAGCATCGCACTCTATCTCCAGAAATACATCGTCTATCGCAAGCGCAAGATTTTCTTCGGCAAGACCGGCAAGCTCGACGATCCCCAGCTCGTAGCCGCAATTCTCAAGAATTCCGGAGAGAAATTCCTTTTCCCCGTAGCCGACATCCATAAGGATAATTTCTCCGAACTTGACAAGAACAATATAAATTATACGAAAGCCATAATGTATCGTACTGTCAGCAATGACTTCACTCCCGAAGAGCCGCTTGACTACGATATGCTTCTCTTTTTCTCGCCGGCGGGAATCGATTCGCTGAAGAAGAATTTTCCCGATTTCGATCAGGACGAGCAGAATATCTACATAGGCACATACGGCGCGGACGCCGCCAAAGCGGTGACAGATGCCGGGCTGCGCCTGGACTATGCCGCCCCGACTCCGGAATATCCGTCGATGACGGCAGCCCTTGATGCTTTCCTGACCAAAGTCAACGGCACAAAATAATCCATATACTCCTCTTATACCGCGAAGCGCCAGCTTCGTCTGCCCGCGAAGCCCTATGCAAAACGTAGACGATAATCTCCTTAGTCAGCTTTATCTTAAGGATACCGCTTTTCAGGATCTCATGCAGAAGCGGATCCATAATGTCCTGCTTATCGCGACACCTTACGATGCCTTCATGATGGAGGAAGACGGCCGCGTCGACGAGCAGGTCTATTTCGAATATGTCTCCCTCAACCTCTCCTCGCCGCCACGCTTCACCAAAGTGGCTACCTATGCCCAGGCGCGGCAGCAGCTTCAGGAGAAAGACTTCGATCTGATTATCGCCATGCCCGGCGTCGACATCAGCGAGACCTTCCATGAGGCCCGGCAATTCGATGCCCTTTATCCCGATATCCCCTTCGTAGTGCTGACACCCTTCTCCAAGGAGGTGCGGCGCAGGATCGCCAACGAAGACCTGCGCGGGGTCGACTATGTATTCTCCTGGCTCGGCAACGTCGACCTGATTCTTGCCATCATCAAGCTCATTGAAGACAAGATGAACGCCGACGCCGACATCGAGGGTGTAGGAGTCCAGGCCATCATGCTCATCGAGGATTCCATCCGTTTCTATTCTTCGATTCTTCCTCATCTTTATAAATTCCTGCTCAAGCAGAGTGTGAAATTCTCCAAAGAAGCGCTCAACGAGCATGAGCAGATGCTGCGTATGCGCGGGCGTCCGAAGGTGCTTCTTGCCCGCGACTATGAGGAGGCCCGCGAACTCTATGGCCGCTACGGCAATAACATGCTCGGCATCATCAGCGACGTCCGCTTCCCGCGCGACGGAGAGAAGGACCCCACGGCCGGCTTCACGTTTGCCCGCAAGGTGCGCGAAAAAGATCCTTATCTCCCCATCATACTTGAAAGCCAGGAGAGTGAGAATGCCGTGAGGGCATTCGACGAAGGACTCGTCTTTCTCGACAAGAACTCCAAGACGCTGCCCCAGGATCTTCGGAAGGCCGTCACCCGCTATTTCGGATTCGGCGACTTTATCGTCCGCAATCTCGCCGACGGCAAGGAAATGCTGCGCATCTCCAATCTCAAGGAGATGCAGAAATACGTGTTTGACATTCCTGACGACGCTCTCTGGGAACTCTGCTCGTCGAATGAGGTAAGCCGCTGGTTTGACTCCCGCGCGCTCTTCCCCATAGCGAACGCCATCAAGTCATATCGCTTCACCAAGATGGACCAGGCGGAGGCGGTGCGCAAGCTTATCTTCGAGTGCATCGTCAAGTATCGCCGCATGAAAAACCGCGGTGTGGTCGCCATTTTCCAGAAAGACCGCTTCGACCGCTACAGTAATTTCGCGCGCATCGGCGAAGGATCGCTCGGCGGCAAAGGGCGCGGCCTGGCATTCATCGACCAGATAATCAAGCGTAACCCGATATGCGATAATTTCAAGGGAGTAGAGGTGACGATTCCCCGCACTGTAGTACTCTGCACCGATATCTTCGACGAATTCATGGAGCACAATAATCTCTATCCCGTAGCTCTGTCGGATCGTCCGGATGCTGAGATTCTGACTGCATTCCTTGAAGCAAAACTTTCCGATGAACTATGCGAGAATCTGCTGGCGCTGTTTGACGTCATCGACAGGCCGCTTGCCGTCAGATCCTCATCGCTTCTCGAAGATTCCCACTATCAGCCCTTCGCCGGCATATATTCGACATATATGATTCCGGCCCTTAAAGACCCGCAGGAGCGTCTGGATATGCTCTGCGAGGCCATAAAGGGGGTCTATGCCTCCGTATTCTTCTCCGACTCAAAGGCTTATATGAACGCTACTTCCAATGTCATCGACCAGGAGAAGATGGCGGTGATCCTTCAGGAGGTCGCCGGAGAAGACCATGGCGGCCTTTACTATCCGAGTTTCTCGGGAGTGGGGCGCTCGCTCAATTATTATCCGCTCAACGACGAGGTGGCCGAAGACGGAGTGGCCGAAGTGGCCGTCGGTCTTGGCAAATATATCGTCGATGGCGGCATGGCGCTCCGGTTCTCGCCGAGGCATCCGCAAAAGGTGTTGCAGACTTCGACGCTCCAGCTTGCCCTGCGCGATACTCAGACCGAACTTTATGCGCTTCCCCGGATGGAGGGTGACGATCGGCCGGCTCTGACCACGGATGACTCCTACAATATCAAGAAGGTCAACGTAAATGACGCAGCCGCCACGGGCGCGCTCCGATATCTCGTCTCCACGTTCGATGTCAACGACAGAATACTTCGCGACACGGACTTCGGACCGGGCCGAAAGGTTGTCACGTTTGCCAACGTCCTTAACCACGGAGTCTTCCCCCTGGCCGATATTATCGACTTCATGCTGACTACAGGCCAATATGAAATGGGGCGTCCCGTAGAGATAGAATTTGCCGGAAATATCAATCCCGACGCCATGCGCGACAAACGCAAAGGGATAGTATATTGGCTTCAGATCCGTCCAATTGTCGACACGAAGGAGATGCTCGACGATTCCCTGCTCGATGTCGCCGACAAAGATCTCATTCTCCGGTCCGAGACCGCTTTGGGCCACGGCGTGATGGATAATATCCGGCATATCGCCTATGTCAAGCCCTCAACGTTTAACTCTACCAATAATCCGGAGACCGCTCTCGAAGTAGAGCGCATCAATAAGGATTTCACTGCCCGCGATATCCCTTATATACTGATCGGCCCGGGACGCTGGGGATCTTCGGATCCGGCTCTGGGTATTCCTGTCCGTTGGTCGCAGATCACCGGGGCACGCCTTATCGTCGAATCCGCGCTGCCCGGGTATCGGATAGAGCCTTCCCAGGGCACACACTTCTTCCAGAATCTGACCTCTTTCGGTGTCGGATACTTCACCATCGACCAACCGGGCGGACAAGGCATGATCGATACGGAATGGCTCGATTCGCTCCCTTCAGTCTATGAATCAGAAGCTATACGTATAGTTGAATTCCCGGAGCCGCTCACGATTGCCATCAACGGTCGCAAATCGAAAGGGATCGTGATGAAGCCCGGAGCGGCGCATACCCATCCCGCCACCGACAGCCCCGACACAATACATCCTGAGAATGACCACTGATCCTGACAGCGCCTGGCGGATATGGCTTCATCCGGTCAGGACCCGCATGAGGATTGCAGCCTTGCGTGAGGAGGCGGCTACCTATCATGACCTTTTGACCCGCACGGAGCGCGAGCGCGAACGATTGATGCAGGATACGTGCGAGATGAACGAACTGCGGGAGAAGATAACGCTCCGCTATGAGCAGGATAAAGATCAGATGAGGTCGACAATCTCGCGTCTGAAGAGTGAGGTAGCCGATCTCAATAAGGAACTCGGCGAATGGCGCCAGACGCGTATGGAGCTGGATGCCATAGCGGAGCAGATGAAAGAATGGGAAAATGTGAAGGAACGATATGAAGAACGGATCAGGATGCTGACACTACGTCTGCGTGATGCCCTGGGCCGCAAGAGTCCTGCCCGTGGTGCTGACCGGGAATCAGATATCCTCGAAGAAGGAGAGTGTCCTTACCTGACAAAAGAGGACCTGGAGGATCTCGACCGGCGGCTGAGAGAAGAAAATATAGCGGGACGCATACTTCACGATTTATTTTCAGAAGAGCCTGACGCCACAGTTTCGGGTAAATCTCACGAAAAGCCGGCTGCGCCCGGAGCGCGCAGGCTGCCCAAAGATGATACCGACTGGCTGATTCCGCTCCCCCCGGAATAAGAACTGAAATCCCTTTTTACAATATGAAATTCGGATAATATTTATCGATAATCGATAAATATTATTGGATAATGACAAATTATTTGCATTTAGTAGTAAAAATGTAGCGAAAAAAGTTTGAGGAATGGAAATTTATTAGTAATTTTGTAGTGCAAAAGAGCTAATGATTGGTTAGTCATAGTGAGTAAAAGAACTCATTAGACACAAAGGAAAAAGCAATAGTGTCGGAAAGAACTTGAGAAAGTTGCAATACGACTGAAGTAGCAATACTTCATTATCAATAAAGTTATTTAAATGAGTGTGACTTAGTGAAGGGCCTGTCGGAGACACGCCCTTTATTTTTTATAGCCCCGCTACGATGTCGATCAGCACGAAGACGAAGAGTGTATAAGTCCGGCTATTTTGGTTGGAGGGAGAGGAGGGTTATGAGGCGGTCGACTTGTTCGGCTATTTCGGCGCGGGTCTCGATTTTTTCGGAGGGAAAGCTGAGCCGGGCTTTGGAGTAATGGGGGCGACGCTCTTCGAGATGGCTCTGAATGAATTTTGGTAGTTCTGCCGGAAGAATGTGTTCGACTATCGGACGCCGGGTCTTGGCTGTCAGCAGTCGCCGGACAGTACATTCGACTCCGGCCTGAAGCCAGATGGTTGTGCCTCTTTGGTTCATGAAATCCATATTGTCGAAATAACAGGGAGTGCCTCCGCCGCAGGAAACTATCACGTCGCAGAATTCCCCAACCTCATGAAGCATCTCGCGCTCAATCTCACGAAAACGCTCTTCCCCGAACTCTGCAAATATTTCGCTGATAGTCTTTCGGTAGCGTTGTTGGATGTAGAAATCCAGGTCTATGAAGGTCATGCCTGTCGCGCGGGATAAGGCGCGGCCTAAAGTAGTCTTGCCGCTGGCCATGTAGCCGATTAGGAATATAGTCATGATTTATTTTTGTTTCGATGGGATGCCCGGAGGAATCATAGGGAAGACGGAGTTTTATCCTCCCTTCGGTCGGATCACAATCAAGATTGGAGAGAGGAATCAGGGGAATCTTAGGAGATTGAGGGGATCGGGATGAGGAATCAGGGGAATCTTAGGAGATTGAGGGGATCGGGATGAGGAATCAGGGGATTTGGTTGTAGTTTTGGAGGAGGGAGTCGAGGTAGGGGAGGCGGCGGGTCTTACGGAGATTCTTTGGGGTCATGACGCCTTGGAGGTGAGGGGGGAGCGAGCGGCGATAGTTCTGCCATTCGAGGTATCGTTCGCGTTCGCGGCGGAGTAGCTGCAGGCCTTTCTGATATTGGGGGTCGGTGGCGACCCGATCGGGAGCGACAAGTCTGCGCGCGCTTTCGAGATATAAGCGCGCGAGGTCGGCGCCTTCGTCGATCATGGAGTCGAGTTCGGCGTAGATCTGATATTCATGATATCCGGGAGGAAAGATACTGTCGATCAGGCGGGCTATGCGAAGGGCATCAGCCGGGCGGTCGTGGTTAAGCAATCTTCCGCCGAGCCGAAGCAGATTCTGGCGTTGCCAGGTTATCATTTCCCCATACGTATCATCGGCGTATGGGAGCTTCGGGTCAAGAGTCTTTCTTCCGTCGGGAGCTGATATTTCACGGCGTCCGCTCTTTGTAGCCGGAGCTTTCCGGAGGTCGAAGTCAAGCAACCTCTTGATAACGGCGCTATCGGGAGAATCCGAATAGACGAGGCGCCGGGTCTGGAGCGTGCGCGTCGTCATGGGGCGGAATCCGGCATAATCCGACTGAGAAAGAGCCGGTTGCCAATAGACGGGGCGAGGTTTCGCCGAAGCGGCATTGCTACTGATAATATCGAGAGTGGCCAATTGGCGGAGCGACATGGAGGAGGAAGCCGAAGCGACGGCGCTCGATCGAATGATAATCGAATCTCCGGCTTCCGGATTATATATGCGGAGCAGGGCCGGGAGACGGCGGGATGATGAGGACTCGGAGTAGAATCGCCGCAGAGCGTCGAGGGCGTCGACGGCGAGAAGGGAATCTTCACGCGAAGGAAATTCAGGAGATGAGGAATAGCGCGAGTAGCTGAATCCTCCCAGACGCAGGGTATCCAATGGCATCAGCATCTTCAAGCCCGGAGCTTCATAGGAGTCGCCGCGCAGTTGAGCGACATACCATGGAGTGCCGAGATAGGCAGTATTGACAATCGTCACGTCGCGACGCACTCCAAGCGCTTCCTGGGCCCACCAAAGAGGGAATGTATAATTGTCGCCGTTGGTGAAGAGGATTGCATCGGGTTCGAGTGATTCCAGAAGATTTATGGCGAAGTCGGAGACGCCGTGGCGCCCCGAGCGGTCATGATCATCGTAGTTCTGATATAGCATCCAGGCCGGAGTAGCGAGGCTGACGACGACTGCCGCCGTGGTCATGACGCAACGTAGCCGGGGAGTGATTTTACCTCGCAGGCGCGCATTGAGGGCGCACTGGATAAGCAGGGCCATTCCCGCTCCGATCCAGATGGCGTAGGCCCATAGCGAACCGAGGAAAGAGTAGTCGCGTTCGCGCGGTTCGCGTGGCGATTGATTAAGGTAGAAGACAATTGCCAGTCCTGTCATCAGAAACAGAATGGTGATGACAAGGTTGGCTCTTTTGCCCCGGCGTCCGGCGCTTTGCAGCATGAGGATTCCAAGAATACCGAACAGGAGCGGAATCATGAAATAGACGTTATGTCCCGGATTTTCCCGGCCTATCTCACGCGGCATCGTTTCTCCGGGTCCGAGCATGAGGTCGTCGACTGCGGGGAATCCCGTCACGAAGTTGCCATTTTCGACCTCTCCTACGGCGAACCGGTCGTTTTGCCGACCGGAATAGTTCCAGAGAATATATCGGAAATACATATACCCGAACTGATATCCGAGCATATATCGGAGTTGCTGGAGATAGGTCGGACGCAGTTCGGTCTCGCGCAGGCGCGAGCCGTCGGCGAGCAGACGTCCGACGGGACGGTCGAGGGAATCGAGAGCATAGGAGATCTCCACGGAATTCATGGTCTCCGAGGTCATGCCGGCCCAGTCGGCGTAGGCCTTGATGTCGGAGGGATCATCGCTCGTCATGCGCGGGAACAACATATTGAGTTCCGGGGCGTAGACGGGGATGCGGACATGATCGTAGACTACGTAGCCTGAATCGGTCAGGGCATATTTCGGAGCTCCGTCTTTTAGAGCATTGCGGGAATAATCCGCGCTTCCGTCGGGGAGGATTTTTTCCCGGCGAAGGATGGTGCTTTTGGGAGTTCGACCGTAGAAAAGAGGAGTTGATCCATATTGATCGCGTCCTAAATAGCTTTGGAGAGCGAAGATATCCGCAGGGGCCGCTTCATTCATAGGAGGATTGGCGGCGCCGCGCAAAAGCAGTAGCATATAGGATGAATATCCGGTCAGCAACAGGGCCGGAATCCACGCGAGAAGCTGAAGCCGCGAATAGCGGAAGCAGAAGGGGAGAATCCAGAAGATAAGCATGGCCACTCCCCAGAAGAGGATTACTCCGGAATGGGGCGGCCAATGAAAAGCATTGACGCATGCCAGCTCGAACATGCCGGCTATTTTCAACGCTCCGGGCATCATCCCTAAAAGAATCGCGCCTACGGCGGCGCATCCTGCGAGAAATGCGGTCAAAATACGCCACCATCCCGTATTCTGCGGCCGGCGTCGGAAGATCCAGATTACGCCCAGAGCCGGGAGAACGAGCAGGTTGAGCTGATGGACTCCGATGGAGAGTCCCGTAATATATACGATCAGCAGCAGATGGCGCCGGCTTCGCGGTCCGGAGGGCATGAATGTCCATCCGATCATAAGCCTGACCACCAATGCCGTCAGAAATAGCGAGAAAGCATAGACTTCCGCTTCTAAAGCCGAGAACCATGGGGAATCTGCCCATCCGAAAGTCATAGCTCCTCCCCAGGCAACGATGCCGCGGAGAATATTGGTCATTGCTAAGGAGAGATGGCCGCCGGAAGATATATCCGGGGATAAGTCGCGGGTCAGACGTGGAGATAGACTATGCGACGAGAGTCGGGGAAAGCGGATGAAATTAAGCAGAAGGAAAATTACGGAAGCGAGAATCGCGGTGGCTCCTGAAGTAAAAAGAGCGCTGGAGACGTTGACCGCCACGGCCATAGCGCGCGGATCGGAGCCTCCGAAGAAGGAGAATATGCGTGCGGTCAGAGTCCAGAGCGGATTGCCCGGGGGGTGGCCTACTTCGAGTCGCAGTGCGGTCACGAGATATTCCGGGCAATCCCAGTAAGACGCATCCGGCTCGATTGTAAGGATATGGGCGAGCAGGCTTCCGAGGAAGGCCAGAAGAACTGCGAGCCTTCGCGTGCGGAGTCGGGATTTAAAGAAAATCTCAATGCGATTCATATTGCAAAATTACAAATTTTTCCTAAATCACACAAAGGGGGCTTGGCAAAAGCATCGCTTGGCAAAAGCTTCGCTTTTGAACGGGACAGCTTCGCGCTTCGGGAGCCTCGGGGGGCCGGGGAGCTTCGCGCTTCGGGGAGCTTTTGATCGGGAAAGGATTTATTGGGCGGGAGATAGAAAAAGCGCCTCGGATTGCCGAGACGCTTTTATAAAGGGAAGGATTTATTCTGAATTGATAATCACTTGGATTATCCGGGAGGGGATAAATCCTTAGGATAAGAATTTACTTTTTGACGATCTTCACGCCGTTGACGATGTAGAGACCCGGAGCGAGAGCTTTGAATGCTTCGCGGTCAGCATTTTCGAGAAGAAGCACGCCGCTCAGAGAGTAGACTGTGTAAGACTTTGCGTCGATATCGACTGCTGTCACGCCTACATTATTGTCGATTTCATAGCGGATCGACATTTCCTGAGAGGGAGTCTCGTCGAAGCCGTTGACCATGATGAAGTAGCCTGCGGGGAAGAATATCTCGATAACGCCGTTTTCAGTGTATGTCTTGCCGAGAGGTTGCTCAACTTTATTCCATACATCGAATGAGGGCATGGCATCGGGAAGATTTTCGAACATTGCGCCATTTACGGAAATGGAAGCAGTGCCGGAGCCTGTAGTGGCTTCTTCATAGTCGGGGAAGATTACATCTACCTGGCTGAGTTCCTTGACAACGCCGGGTTCGGGGTCGAATGTTGCGGAGTAGCCGGGATTGATCTGGCCGATTGTGTAAGTCAGAGTAAACGCGGGTGAGGGAGCGCCTTCTGAGCCGAGGCTGAAGTAGCCGGCGGGGAAGGAGAATACGTAAGTGCCGTCGGCAGTGTATTCGGGATTTGCACCTGTGCCTTGGAGGATGAGGTTAAGACGGTCGTCTTCCCAGTCGTATTCGAGGTCGCCGAGATTTGAGGGAGTCTGGTCATTTACCGACAGAGTAGCTATGCCCATGCCGGCGCCGACTTCATCGTAATCATCGAAGAGGATGCGCAGATACTGCGGGATAGAGGTTACGTTACCTTCAGCGGGCTCGACAGTGATATTCGGGCGAGCTACGACTTCATCAATTACGTAAGTCAGCGTGACAGCGGGAGCGGCTGCGTCGTCGGTGAAGAGTACGAGACCTTCCGGAACGATCACAGTGTAAGTGCCTGCTTCGTTAGTCTTAGCCTTGAACTTCAATGTGAGTTCATTGTCGAATGCGGATACTGAAGCGAAGCTATAGTTGGCTGTCTCTCCGGCGAAGTTATAATAAGGCTTGAGAGTAGTCCCTTCAGCGAGCTTGATAAGGCCGCCGTTGTAAGCGATGACGATAGTCTCGAGGGATTCTACGGTGCCTTCGGCAGGAGTTACCGTGAAGGGTGCCATAGCTACGGAGAAGGGCTTCATCACTTCGGCATTCTTCGCTGTGTCGAATTCCGTGCCGAGATTGAAGAATCCGCGGGGGATATAGAGCATGTAGCCGCCTTCTTCAGTGATAGCCTTATCGAGGATGATGCGACCGGAAGTTGCAGTAGCGTAGGGGTTGTCGGGATTTTCATCGAGGATAAAGTCTTCCATTACGGCTACTTCCTGCTGCATGCGGTTCATAACCTTGATCTCGGAGAAGAGCATGTCGTAGGAGACGTTGATGCCGATCGGATAAGAGACCTTGATTTCCTTGACGGAAGTGATGGGTTCAGTGCCGAAATCTATGGAGATTTCCTTATACATTCCGGGAATGTCGAACTGATAGATGAAGCATGAAGTCTCGTCGACGCCGTCAGTGCCTTTTACAAGACGACCCTGTTCGTCGTAGGCCTTGAAGGAGATATTGACGGGAGTAGTGCGGCTGTTGAGATATCCGTCGGGGAGGACGAGTTCCCAAGAAGAGGCGTAAGTAGTGCCGTCGACAACTTCGGGATTAATCGGGCGTACTTCTTTGAAGGGTTGCAGCCCGGCGCCCATACCCTCGATAATACCTGTCTCTGCGGAATAACCGGTAGTAACGCCGAGGTTTACAATTCCGTCGAAAGTGAGGGTAATGACGTCGTTTTCGAGGAGTTCGTTGGCTGCGGGGTTGATATCAGTGAGGGTGATATTAGAATAGATGTAGGGAGGCGTGAGGCCTTTCCAGATGATGAAGTCGGAGCCGAGAGACTCTTCGGGAGTATAGTAGCGTATGCTTTCTTCTTCCCATGCAGTGAAGACAGCGTGGTATTCCTTGCCGTAGATAAGCTTATAGTCGCCGAATACTTCCGACTGATAAGAGCCATCGGCCTGTCGGGTCATCCATGATACGGATTTGATGATTTCCTTTTCCTGAGTTTCGGGATCGACTTCGTAGATTTCGTATTCTACATACATGTTGGGGTATTGCTCGGCCACATTGGCTTCGATCGTAATGATAGAGCCTTGGTCAAGAGTCTTCATTTCAGAGCCGGGAGCCGGATCGATGTAAGTGATTACGAAGCCTCCGTAGGTGGCGCGCACGTCGTTGTCGTGGTTGTAGCCGTCGTTGCTGACAACATTGTTGAGGGTCACAACGACAGTCTTGGCGTTAGCCTTGACGTCGGCGGGCAGCGCGAAGTCATATTCTGCTGCGTCGGTTCCGTCGGGAGTGACCTTCACATCGCTCATGGGGACTACGACAACAGAAACCTCGCCCGAGTTCTTATCGGTCACTTCGAGTTTGAAACCGTCGAAAGAGATAGCCTTGATGCCTGAGATCCAGACGTTGACGTTGGAGATAGTGTTGAGGTCGGCGCCGGAAGCGGGTTCGAATTCAGCAGCGAGAGCGCCTTTCTGAAGGAGCTGATATCTGGGAGAGAAGCCGTATGAGCCGATTGTGCCTGCGCCTTCAGATCCAACGGGCACTCCGAACTCATCGACAATGTAGCTGACATTGACCGCCATGATGTCGTACATTCCGTCGGGATAGAGAGGAGTCATGGTGGCAGGAGTGCGGAGTTTGCCGGTGAAGTCTACAGTGACTTTCTGTCCGTCGATCTTGACGGGGAGGATTTCAGTATAGTACTGTCCGTCTTCGCCTTCCTGATTACCCCATGCGATTTCGGCATAAGTTTTATCGGAAGTGCCGAGCGGGCGATCGAAAGTCATTGTCAGGATGCCTTCGGGAGTGCCTTCGGGCCAGTAAGACAAGAAGGGATCGGGGCAGTAATAATCAGTGCAGAGAGTCGGGATAGATCCGCAGAGGAACGTAAATGTGGCGTTGCCGTCTGCGTCAGCGTTTACGAAGGGTACTCCCTTCTCGGATTGCAGGCCCATGATTGTCACCGTGAACGGATCCGTAGGACGGATGGCGCCGCTGGTGATGTAGGGCTTGAGCTGAGTATAGAAAGGAATTGTCAACATCTTGGTTCCGTTGCCAGAGATGCGTGACGGAATAGTAGTCGTCTGGTTAGTCAGGCGATTGGTGAAAGAGATGTTGGCGCTTGACTCGGTTGACTTAGCATTCTGATTGAATGTCAGCTGAGTAGAGGGGTAGTTGTTGAAATCCACCACTTCGTTCAGATCAGGCTGCATATATTGAATGGCAAGCGGAGCTGCATTCTCAAGATACAGGGTGACTGTATCAGCGCCCATTGTGAAGCTGTCGAAGAAGTAGATCGTCTTCCCTTTAGTGACCTTGATTTCACGGATGCGCGCTCCGGGATCGAGGGCTACGTGGTCGGTGCGCTGATCGGAGTATTCTTTACCCGGAGTCACACACGTTTCATAGATGCCGAAATTCTGGAATCCTTCAATGCGGAGCACTCCATCAACCGAAGGAGTGAATGATGCTGAGATAGGCACATAAGCCGGATAGGAATATGTGACTCCTTCCGAAAGCACCTGATTTGTCTCAGTGATGGCGACGGGATTAGGAACATCCTGGGCCTTGGTCAGCATGACGGTAGCGATGAGCATCGCCAGCGTCATAAAGACCTTGGAGGCGCCGAAGCCATAATTAGAGAAGAATTTTCTCATAGTGAAAAAGTATTTGGTTAATAAAATTGAATGTCAAAAAATTGAGTCGGGTAATAATAGTATCTTATCGTAGATAAGAGGACGTCGGCTCATGGTAAGATTTAAAGTAGCGCAATTTACGAAAAAAAAGCGATATTAAGGCACAGATATGCTGTAAAACATATTATTGGGCTGCGTTGCTATATTAAGAGCCCGTTTACTAAGAACTGTTAAAATTTCATTTTGATCGAATATCAACGATAAAACGCCCATATTTTAGCC